>JAQVHJ010000263.1 GCA_028696285.1 bacterium | reverse complement strand
CTCGAAGAAAAACAGATAGATTTCTCTGACCAGTACCCGAAATCATTTTCTGAGCTTCCTGAAATTGTTTTTGATCTTGTTATTATTCTTTGTCAAGACGAAATTAATTGCCCTCTTTTTTCAGGTGAGTTTAAACATAAACTGTATTTCCCCCTTGAGGATATCGGTCAAATTTCTGATGATAAAAAGGCAGTAAAAGTTATTGACGATATAGTAAATCTGATAGACGACATTATAAGATTATTTATTGAAGATGAAATCGTTTATTATACCTGCCCTGTTTGCAAGCTGCATTATGAAAATGAAGAAGATAAAAATGAATGTGAAAAATGGTGCAGAACTCATAACAATAAGCAAAATTTAAAAATCATTTCCAAGTCCAGAGAAGCGAAAAGGAATTTCAGGGTATTTTAATGTTTGTCATTCTTTTATTCTTCATCTCAGGAATTTTATCGGGATTTATACTCAGAAAAAAGAAAAAGCTCATTAAAATCTCTGAGAATTTTTTAATGGTAAGCATATATTTGCTTCTTTTCTTTTTAGGATTTGGTATCGGGAATAATAATGAGTTGATTTCAAGCTTCCACGTGCTCGGACTGAAAGCTTTATTGATTTCTTTTGCAGGAGTATTCGGAAGTATTTTTCTCTCTACCTTACTTGAAAAATTTATAGATAAAAGAAATGAAAAATAGTTTTATAATCTTAACCTTCTTCATTGCCGGTATAATCTGCGGGTTATTATTAAACCCTCCGGAAAACTTTCCCGTTGAAACCATCTCTTTGTGGATTCTTTATATCCTAATCCTTTTAGTCGGAGTCACTGTAGGCGCAGACCTGGAAGCGTTTAAACTGATTAAATCAATGAAATTTAAAATATTCCTTCTCCCCGCTGCAACAATAATCGGAACATTTTCAGGAGTACTTGCATTGTCATTCTTTCTCAGAGATATCTCCGTTAAAGAACTCATTGCTGTCGGATCAGGTTTCGGGTATTACAGTATTTCAAGTGTGATCATTTCTCAAATTACCGGAGATAAGTTAGGTGTAATAGCTTTACTTGCAAATGTATTCCGTGAAATAATCACACTGCTCCTCACTCCATTATTTGTTAAATTCTTAGGTAAATTCGCCCCAATCTCTTCCGGTGGAGCAACCTCAATGGACACAACCCTCCCCGTCATCTCAAAATTCTGCGGAAAGGAATATTCCGTAATATCCGTCTTCCATGGGACAATCTTAACAATCCTTGTTCCTGTTATCATTCCGATAATACTTGGTGCCGGGGTCCACAAGTAAACACCTATTAAAATTGTAGTATATTGAATTATAATTTAAAATAAAGAGTGACTAATCATGATAGTTATGATTAAATTCACAAAATGAATGATATTAAATGTGAGCAACTGAAAAAGCTCTTCATGTTTTTAGCAGTTCCTTCTTCATTTTATAATTGATAAATTGTGTTTTATTTTTAATTATTATCTGTTTCTTCACAACTTTCCAACCCATTCTCTCAAAGAATGGCCTTGCTGTTATACTTGCATCGGTTCTAAGGATATTCACATCATCTTTCATCGCCTGTTCTTCAATTGCATTTAAAATCAATTTCCCAATTCCTTTCCTGATAAAATCCTTATGAATGTAAAGCATATCAAGAAAACCGCCCTGCTTTACATTTCCAAAGCCAATAATATCCTTTCCCTTTTTTACAATAAAGCATTTACTTTCAGAGAAGCGCTTAATCCATTCGTTAACATCATATTTATCGTATTCTTGAGGAGCCCATTTCTCCAATTGCTTTCTGGAATAATCTTTTGAATTGATATTCCATACTGTTTGAATGAATAGATTTATTATTTGATGAATATCTTTCTTTGAAAATTTTTTATTATAAAACAATTTTCATTTGGGGAATGATCTGTCTTCAGATTTTGTTCTTCCTTTTTCAACTAAAGTATAACGTTTCCCGGGAATTGTTAAACGGATAAGATCCCCTTCTTCATCAACATGAAGGCTAATGCCATATTCTGAACATATAAATATCTTAGTGTTGATATTTTTTTCCGCTACTTTAAAACTATCCTTTCCCTTCTGCACGAATTTCATTTCAAAGAAATCTGTTGTATAAACAGAAAAATTCTCTCCATCCATTGCAAGCTCTCCCTCTTTAATAAATAAGGGTTGAGTATACAATGAATGCGCCTTTAGAACCTGGCTGGTGGGAGAATGCTGGGAACTTATAATCATATCCTTTGACGTAACATATGTGCAGGGTACAAAAGCGCGCCAATTGAATTCTTCAAGATCCCATGGATTATTCAGTTTAAGATACACAGCAAACGTATAAATAAAATTCTCGTCAAGGAAAATATCCTTTTCTGAAGCATCGATTTTTACGCTCCCTTCCTTTGGAGATTTTTGAGTTTCGTCAAGATAAGAAATTAGAATGCTCTTGCCTTGCTTCTCTCCGCGGGTTGTGAACTTGCTCTTCTCTGCCATGTCCTGTTCAACCTGTTTCATATAAACAAACGACCCGTTCTCTTCAATAACTAATATCCCGTCTGCCTTCATTTCCGGTGTAGGCCGACCCAACTCATAGTAAAATATAAAGTAATAACAATCCTTCAATTCACCGTCAGCATTTTTATATTGAGCTTTTTTGTAGTACATAAAATTATGATTGCCGATTGCAGTAAATTTCTGGTTACTTGCAGTAAGCATATAATCCCCGTACTCTGTCTGAGTTGTTTTAAAATCGATATCAATACTTTCAATTGCATAAGAATACTTATAATTCAATTCGAACGGGAAATTCTCAGCGAATATCAGCAGACCAAAAATTATTATAAATCCTGAAAAGAAAATACTTTTACAAAGATATTTTTTCATTTTTTAATCTCCTCACTTCCTGTATATGTACAAGTTCTCTTCTTTGTCTCAAATCTGATAAGTTTTCCGGTACTATCAATATAAATAATGAAACCAAGGTTTTCCGCTTCAAACTTTGCTGTTTGATACGTTTTTTTTCCGGCACGGATCTTCTGATTTCCCTGTTTTACAAATTTAATCTCGCTCAGTTCCGGGGAAATGAATTGATTCATCACCTTTTCCTCAGAAACAAGTTTTTCCTTTGTAAAAAAGACTTCAGGATAAAAAGAGAATGAATCAACAAACTTTTCAAGTTTCGCAACATCTTTACTTCCTTCCTTAGCCGGTATAACAAATGTGAACGGAATAAACGCCTTTATTATAAAGCTGTCATTCTTATACGGATTATTAAAATGAGAATAGATATCAAAAGTAAAGAGTAAAACTTCATCAATATAATACTGGTCATCTATTTTCGTTTCGAATGTCTCGTTAAGCGGAACTTCTTTTGATTCCCGGGTATACTGAGAAATAAATTTCCCGTCCTTTCTCTCTCCTCTGTAAGAAAGATTATATCCCCCATCCTGAGACTGCTGAAGGAATTTAATGAATACTGGCCGGCCTGCTTCATTAATAACAAGAATACCTTCCGTCTTAAATTGCGGGTCTTCTCCGCCGTAATCAAAATAAAAAATAAAGAAATAACATTTCTTATCCTGACCGTTTTCTTTATATGTTCCTTCTTTATAATGCATGAAATTTAAAATCCCGGTTTTAAAATATCCCATATCTTCCGGAATATACTTCATATCCTCTTCACCGGCATTTTCCTGTTCATCCCACGCTTCGTATTCTATATCGGAATCATCTCCTTCCAACTTAAACAATTCCGTAATTACATATGAATGCTTTTCATTCATTTTATACGGAAATGCTTGAGTGCAGGTAGAAAATATCACTGTGGCAAGAACCATGCAAATCAAAAATTTCTTCATTTGCTCTCCTCATATCTCTATAAATAAATTATTAAAAATACCTGTTGAAATATTAAACATGACATGAACCAATATACAGCTGCCAATCCCATGTCTTCTGGATAGAATCCCTAAAAGTATTCCGAAAATAAAAATCTGAAGGATCTTTACCCAACCAGGAACAAGAGTCCCGTAATGACCGAATGCCCAAACTATTGAAACAAGCGTAATGGAAATGAACGGACCCCAGAATTTTTTATTTATCAATTTAGTAAGGCCGCGTTGAATGAATAACCTGAAAACGATCTCTTCTCTGACTCCGGCCAGGATCAGAAATACAAATGTATAAGCATCTATTACACCAAAAGCAATACCCTGTTTAAGAAGTTTATCTCCAAGCTCCTTTATATTCTGTTCAAAATGAACATCGGTCAAGTTAAATAAAAAATACGTGAATGCAAACATGAAAATTAGAACTCCTGCGGATTCAAT
>JAQVHJ010000262.1 GCA_028696285.1 bacterium | reverse complement strand
ATGAAAATATCTTCAACCACACCGACTCCCATAAGATACCTCGGTTTCTCTTCAGGAAATTGGGGCATTATCTTATCAAGAACATTAACCATTACTTCCTTCGGTTCACCTACCGATAAACCGCCCATGGCAAAACCGGAAAAATCAAACTGCTTCAGGTCATTGAGGGATTTCTCGCGCAGGTCTAAATACTCACCGCCCTGAACTATACAGAACAGGGAATTAGTCCTTTTCTGCCTATCCCACTCCTGCACACAGCGTTCAGCCCACTGACGCGTTATCTCAATAGATTTCTTTATATATTCATGTGAACTGGGGTAAGGCGCACATTCATCTAAAGCCATCATTATATCAGAACCGAAGCCTGTCTGAAGTTCAATCACCTTCTCAGGCGTGAGAAAATGCTTCGTCCCGTCTATATGCGATGAGAAATAAACTCCTTCATCCGTTAGCTTCCTCAAGGACGATAATGAGAATATCTGAAACCCGCCGCTGTCAGTTAGAATTGCATCAGGCCAGTTAATAAACTTCTTCAAGCCCCCCGCCTTCCGGATAATCTCAATACCCGGCCGGAGATATAGGTGATACGTATTCCCGAGAATCAGGCCGTACCCCATTTCCTCAACCTCCAAAGGCGTCATCGCCTTCACGCTCCCCTGCGTCCCGATCGGCATGAATACCGGCGTCTCAACACGGCAGAATCCAAAATCAAGCACCCCTGCCCGCGCAGAGGTCTTCGAATCCTTATTTTCAATAGTAAAATTTAATGCCATTTTCCATTCCATTATCAAATTTTTTTATTATAACATAAAATTAACTTATATTCAAGAAAAAATATACGGGGACGGTCCTTATTTTGAAAAATTTTTATCTTTTACAAAAATTTAGATTTAAAAGCAATTAAATACTTACTTATTCAGGATTTATCTTATTTGAAATCATCTCAATTCGGAAATTAAAGATTATTTTAAAAGTGAGGACCGTCCCCTATTTACTTCTATTCTCCCAGAACTCAATAATCTCCTTTTCCTTTTCAGGTTTTAATCCGGAGATGTATTGAAATCCTTCCGGCCTTTCTTTATCGTTCCAGTTAAATGTGTCTTGTATGGTTTTCTTCAATGGTGTAAATTTCAAACCGGTTTTCAGAGCTTTTTCAATACTTACTTCCTCTTTTGACTTTGGTATCCAGAGCGGGATTTCGGACCAGGGGGCAATATTATTTTCCAACAGGAAATCTTCCGGAACCTTTATTATCATAGCTTTTCTATTAATTGTTTCCCTGCATTCATTTATAAAATCAAGAAAAGGAATCGGCGATGCAGGGCCTGTTAAATTAAATACTCCCGTAATATCCTTTTCAATTGCATTTACAATCCAACCTGCAAGGTCCCTGACATCAATAAATTGGATTAAATTCTCTTTAGCATCCGGAACTAAAATTTCACCACCCCGTCCAAATCTGAAAGGCCAGTATGTAAACCTATCTGAAGGATCGAATGGACCGACTATCAAGCCGGGGCGGATATTTAATACTCTGCCGGGCATTTCATTCTCCAGGGATTTTTCACAGAGTGCCTTCAACGGTCCATATGTGTTTCCATCTATGACTTCAACAGTTTCATCTTCTAATCTCCCAATCTCTGAGTTTTCGTCAATCCCTGGTAACGTAAAATCGGGATAAACAGAGATTGATGAAATAAATGTATAATGTTCAACTTTATCTTTAAAATAATCTGCAGAAATTTTTGTCATTCTGGGGAAATATCCGCAGGTATCAATCACAGCATCGAACTTCATTCCATTTAATCTTTCAAGATCTTTATCTCTATCTCCATGGATCTTCTCAAGCTCCGGGAATAAGTCGGGATTATGCTTCCCCCGGTTAAACAAGGTAATTGCATGTCCCTGTTTTAAAAGGATTTCGACTAAATGTCTCCCGAGAAAAATAGTACCGCCTAAAATCAGAATTTTCATAAAAGACTCCTTTCCTTCTTTAAATGTATTATAACATAAAAATTGAAAAAATAGATTTGATTTTTTAGAAAAAATTAGTTATAATAATATAACATAAAACAATGGAGGGGTTTATGAAAAACGGATTATTATTTCTAATCTTAAGTTTCCTGTTGATTTTTAATATAGTTAATCATGCAGAAAATTCAGGAACACGCGCTATGGGAAATCTGACAATAGAATATGCGGGATTTACTCCTGAGCAGATTCAGCAGATGAAAGAATCTATCGGAATCTTTGAGTTTGGCAAAGATTATAATATTAAATTCAACGGGCTTGGAACAGGTTTTTCCCCGCCTACGGAAGGACAGTATCTCGAATTGCTGAAAACAGGTAAGGTTGTAAAATCTGTAAAATCACTGTATCGTGATAAAGCACCGGCGAGTTACGACAATTCAACCTCAAAATATTTTCCCCCCATCGGCAACCAGGCTACTGAAGGTTCCTGCACATGCTGGACTTATGGTTACTACATGAAAACATACCAGGAAGCGCAGGAACAGAATTGGGATCTTTCCGGAGCAAGCTGGCTCTGGGGAGGAGGCAATAACGAACCCACTCCTTCGACATATCATGATAAAATATTCACGCCTGATTTTATTTATCATCAGATAAACCAGGGATACGACTCCGGTTCTTCCGGTTTGGACGCGGTTGAATTTCTTGATAAGTTCGGGTGCTGTACCTGGGATAAAATGCCCTATAGCGACATTGACCATACAACCTGGCCTTCGACAGATGCATACAGGAATGCCGCAAAATACAAGGCGAATAAACCGGGAACTTATTATGTCTATCTTGATGATACAGGAATACAATCGATAAAAACATTAATAAGTAATAATACTCTAGTCGGAATCTCTGTTGATGCCGGAGAGTATAACAATTTTGATTCCAATGACCTCTTAACAGCAGATACATATAACTCGGCAACGACAAATCATGCAAACACAATTGTTGGCTATGACGATAATTACGGACCTTATACAGAAAACTCAGCTACCCATTACGGCGCATTCAAGGTTGCGAACTCATGGGGTGCAGGAATCTACACATGGGAAAATGTAAATGACGGTTATTACTGGCTTTCATATGAAGCAGTAAAAGAACTTGGATATCAATGGGGTATATTTTATGAAGATAGAAACAACTACACCCCGAAATACCTCGCCCGGATTAACATGACACACAATTCCAGAAAGGACTGTATCAGAGCTGTTTCACGGACAAATCCTTCTTCGCAGATTAAATTTGATGAGCGTTATCTCCGTGGTGGACAGCAGCCTTATCCGTCTAATGATATTCTTCTCGATATAACTGATATCTGCGGATCGGATCCAAGGGATACCTACGTATTTACGGTCTTAGATCTTGCATATAATGTATTTTACCCGAATTCATACGGTGAATCAGGAACCGCCACAATCGGAACAGTTAATAAGTTCTGGATCGAAGATTATAATATTGACGGCTCTGACTATGATAACGGAATTCCCGGAAAAATATATAAATCAAACGATTCTCCTAAAAGTACAGTAAACTCAAGTGAAATTAAACTTTATGTTTATCTTAAGGCAAAACCGGGAGATAATACCGGGTCCGACACCGAACCTGTTAAAATCGAATATTACCCGAACCCTGTCTCATATTCCGAAGATGCAAAGATTACATTTACAAAACTCAAACCCAACTCCGTCTTAAAAATTTATACCCTATCCGGACAGCTGATTTATGAATACATCAATGAATCAGGCGATCCCAATTTCGAATGGAAACTCCAAAATGAATTAGGAAAAAAATTAGCAGCAGGAATCTACCTCTTCTACTACAAAGATGAAGACGGTAATGAACAAACAGGAAAGATCGGCATAAAAAAATAGGGGACAGCCCGTGCTATTTTTGCGATTTTTAGTTTAATGTTTTTTAATATTATATTTAATATTATTAAAATAATTTCCCCATTAAATAATTTCAAAGCCTCTTCAATTAAGCTGTTATAACAATTCGTAATTAATAAATTTAAAATACCGAAATAAATATATTAATAATAATTAATGCTTTAGGGGGACACCCTTGCGATTATCATCGTGATTAAAACACATCTTCTATACCCTTCGATTTATATAATTTACTAATATTTGCGATTATTTCGACTGAATAAATTACTCAATCATATAAAAATATAGCATTAAATTTAATTGGCTCTAACCTGATTTGTATGGGTAATATTGACAAACATGTAAACATTGCTTATAATAATAAGAATAAAATAAGGAGTAGAGCAAATGATAAATAAAGACATTTTAAAAAAGACAATTAACCTTCC
>JAQVHJ010000261.1 GCA_028696285.1 bacterium | reverse complement strand
CTTTCCTTGGAAAAATAAATAAGTTCATAAAAAAAATCTTTAACAATTAATTAATTTAAACATTTTCAAAAAGATAATGTACTTTTCTCGGATTTACCGCATTTAATTCGTTGTCAGAAGTATATTCATAAAGAAGATCCCGGGAAATGAAATTAATGTTATCAGGTTTTAATCCTGCTCTCCGCCTGTGAAGGCCACGCTTTAAAACATTTGGGGCATATTTTCGCGAACACCATTTCCGAACGGCATGCTCACGGCTTAAATAAAAATAATGCTTCATTTGAAATGATTCAGGATACATTTTCAAACCCGGAAAGTCAACCTTATGTGATGTCAGTTTGATCTTTTCAGCCTGCTTTTTCCATGTATTCAAAGAATGGGGAACTCTTGGTAAAAAATGATAATACCATTTCATTGTCTCCATATAATTTTCATGGTCATGATTTGGAGACTCTAACGTCGGGATAAATGTAAATTCATGATAATCAACAGCATTATAACCCTGCTGATCAATTTCAAGTAATTTCTCTTTCAGATTTTTTCTCGGATCTCCTGTGATTCGTATTTCATCCGCATCTGAATGAATGAACCAATCTGCGTTGAGTTCTGAAGCAATCTCTGTTTTTCTGTTCCAGATCTTTTCAATATAATAGAAGTCCTCTCTCGGGAAATCCTCAATTCCTATTAAACCCTTTCCGAGATATTCTTTAGCAATTTCTGCGGTTCTGTCGTCAGAACCGTTATTAATAAGATATACTTCCACTTCTTGTGAAATGAAATTCTCAATACAGTTTTTAATAAAGCGTTCTTCATTATACGCAGCAATAATTGCAATTACACGGAACATATTATGCCTGAAATGTTATTAATGTGATCATTCGTTCTCTTCCGAGAATTCTTTTCCGATGGATTTTATTTTCCTCGACATGGAAATGGTTTTTAATGAACCAAAGATAAAAACAAGTCCGCCAATGCTAATTAAAATTATTCCCAGTATTTCGGGAATAATTCCTTCGAAAAATCGTATTGCTCCTGCTCCTGTTAATGCAAAAGCCATCCCGGTTCTGCAGTAGGAGAGGAAAGTTCTTTCATTGGCAAGAATCGTCCGGTCAATTGCAAGTTTATCGCGAAGAATTAAATCATGTTTTGAAATCGAACTGTAATTATCAAATGTTTCCTGTTCTTTACTTAATTTTTTTTCAGAGGTCATTCGGTCCTCCGGATATAATCCCAATTTGAAAATAATCTGCGCTTGATTCATTGAACCGAACACAGCCGGGAAGATTAAATAATATTATAATACCCCGATCTTTTAAAGGGTTTTGAAATAATCTTTTCAATATATTTTACAGGTTCCTTAAAGCAGCACAGGAAAATCATTGCGGCGATCACATAAGGTTTATTCCTGGCTTCCTTATATGTTTCCAATCTGAATTTTTCAAAAACGTCAAGAGTAACTTCACCGTCAACACAGTTAAGCCCGTTTATATCCGCAGGAAGGCAATGCATGTAAAGGGCATTACCCTTTTTTGTTGTTTTCATTAGAGATTTGTTATAGAACCAGTCCTTATGTTCTGCGTTCTGGGCAAGACATTCCTTTTCAAGTTTATCCAACTGTTCTTTTGGCGCATTGCTTTTCACTAACTCTGCGCGTTTAAGCATAATGTTATAGGGTGCCCAACTTTTGGGATAGACTATATCTGCATCTACAAAAGCTTCTTTCATGTTGTTTGTGAGCTTGAATTTTCCGCTGGATTTTTTTGCAAATGTTTTTGCCTGCTCCATAACTTCGGGAACAAGTTCATACCCTTTTGGATGCGCAAGAGTCACATCCATTCCAAATCTCGTCATCAGGGCAATAATCCCCTGGGGAACAGATAACGGCTTTCCGTAGCTGGCAGAATATGCCCAGCTCATGACAATCTTTTTCCCTTTTAATTTCTCATAGCTACCGCAGTAGTTTTTAATATGAATGAGATCTGCTAATGTTTGTGTAGGATGATCAAGATCACACTGGAGATTTACTACAGCAGGCCTTTGCGGCAGAACATCTTTTTTATACCCTTCATCCAAAGACGCAGCAACTTCTTTCATGAATGAATGTCCCCTGCCGAGATACATATCGTCCCGAACACCAATTACCTGGCTTAGAAAAGAGATCATGTTTGCTGTTTCACGGACTGTCTCGCCATGGCTTATCTGCGATTTCCCCTCGTCCATCTCCTGAACAGAAAGGCCGAGAAGATCACACGCGGAAGCAAATGCCATTCTCGTTCGGGTTGATTTATCCCTGAAGAAGGAAACTCCCAAACCTGTCTGAAAAACCTTGCAGGAAATATTATTATTGTAAAGAGAATTGAATATCTCAGCAAAGGTTAATACTGCCTTAATGTCATCAAGCGGTTTTTGCCAAGTAAGAAGGAAATCTTTATGATACATGTTGAATTTTAATTTCTTTAATTGAGATACCATCCCTTTTAATTTCTTTGAATCAAATTTTTCCATTCTTACTTACCTCCTTTCGCCTTTAAATAATTTTGTGGGAAAGTCGCGTACCAGACCGCGGCCTCCAATAAATGAGAGATCGGGCAATGATCCTCAACGGAATGCGCAAATTTTTCGTTACCCGGTCCGAAACCGACCGTAGGTATTTTAAACATACCCATTGTTGCCGTTCCGTTTGTGGAGAAAGTCCATTTACCCGGCTTAACCTTTTTCCTATACAAATCTTCACTGGTTTTAAGAGCTGCGCGAGCTGCCTTGTGCTTTTCATCAAGCAACCATGCAGGATAAAATTTTTCCGTTGGATATCGTAAATTCCTATAACTCGGCGTGTCATAGGTTAATATCTCTATCTTTGCTTTTACTCCTGTTGGTTTAATTGCTTTCCTTATTTGATCAAGAACCTTTTTCTTCGGTTCACTTCTGTTTATTCTTCTGTCTAAATGAATATATGCTTCATCCGGGATTGCGCATAAGGACGGGGTTTTACATTCAATATATGAAACGGCGACTGTACCCTTTCCAAGAATTTTATCGTCACTCTCTTTAAATGTCGTGTTTAATTTTTCAATTGCAGCAACAACCTTGCTCATTTTATAAACAGCATTATCACCTCTTTCCGGGGCGGAACCGTGTGCGGACTTTCCGTAAACAGTAATCCCGATCTCAACCCTACCGCGATGGCCTATATAAACATTTGTATTTGTCGGTTCTGTGATTACAACAACCTCCGGGCGCATTTTCTCTTCCTTGTACAGGTACTGCCAGCATAATCCGTCACAATCTTCTTCCTGAACACTTCCGACAACATATAATGTATAATCCCCTGTCAATTTGAAGTCCTTTATAAGTTTCGCGGCATAAACCATTCCGGTCATCCCGCCTTTCTGGTCAACTGATCCGCGTCCGTAAATATTGCCGTTTTCTATCTTGCCTTTATATGGATCCCACTTCCAAAGTTCAGGACTGCCGATGCCGACGGTGTCAATGTGTGCATCCATTGCAATTATTGTCTTACCGGTGCCGATCCTTCCGATTATATTACCCATCTTATCTATTCGAACAGAGTCAAACCCGACCTTGAGCATCTCTTTCCGGATTCGTTCATCCACAGCCTTTTCCTTACAGCTTTCACTCGGAATCGCAACGATATCTCTGTGAAATTTAATTATATCATTTTTATATTTCTTTTCTACATATTTCAGCAGTTCTCTGCTCATGATAATGCTCCTTAGGTCTTTAACCTTTTACAAATTTATTAAATAAATATTATACTTCTAATATATAATTTTGTCAAGAGCAAAAAATCAGGAGTTTCCCTGAAATTTTATTGATAAAATCTATAACCGTTGATATATAGGCGAGTAATTAATATCAGGAAGTGAAACCTACAATATTTTAAAAAACAGGGAAACTTTTAAAAATTTTAATCAAATTTAAATCTGAGATTGCTTCGGTCGATTGCTTTCGCAATCTCTCTCGCAATGACAGTGTACCTATGTACTATATTGAGTGCATAGCCTTGCACGTGGAGTACACTGCTTCGCTAATAACGTAATTTGATTCGCAGATGTTATTATGTCATTGCGCTATCGAGACAAAGTCGAGATCTAGCAAGTGTCAGCGATGCGTCGGCGGAACGAAGTGACGCGTGGCAATCTGTGTTTGTGAAATGTAATAAGCAACCGGTAATCTGTTATCAGTAATCTGTTGAGATTGCTTCGGTCGATTGCTTTCGCAATCTCTCTCGCAATGACAGTGTACCTATGTACTACATTGAGTGCATAGCCTTGCACGCGGGGTACACTGCTTCGCTAATAATGTAATTTGATTTGCAGATGTTAT
>JAQVHJ010000260.1 GCA_028696285.1 bacterium | reverse complement strand
GGGCACCAGGGGTAAATAGAGCTGGAGACCGCGGGAGCCTGATGTTTTGGGGTAACAGCGTAAACCTTTTTATTGAAAAAACAGGATTGATAATTGACAATTGTGAATATAGCATTTATACAAATACTGCAGATGTTTAAGGCGGATGATATTTAGAGAAAATTTGAATTTGATTTTTGACCACGATATTTCAATGGAAACGTAGGGATGCCTACGCTTTACTTGTTGCAGAAAGACGGAAATGCCGGTATAAATATAGCATTACTGCAGTTGACGCGGATGTTTAGAGCAATTGCTGCTTAAACAGATAGTGATTACAAGAAGAATTTATTACAGGGATTACCAGGATTAAGAAGAGAAGAAATAAAATATAAATCAGATCAAGAACGAGATAGAGATCGAGATTAATTTTAGTATTAAATTCCTATAATACTGCCTGGAAGTATAACCATGCACTCTTTAGTCTCGAACCTTATATGGCTTGAGGAGGTACTGAAAATTCAACATCATTGAATTTTTTAACCGCACAGGTGTAAAAACGCGAAAGAATATAAAATAAAACTTACTTCTTTAAAAGTAAAGTGCCGGCAGCTTTACTTTTCAATAGTTTTATTTGATTAGTATCATGCAATGAATAGGAGGAGGGGGGGGAGGTTCTTCTCCGCCGCCGTCTGTAAGAATCAGTAAATCTTCATATAAATCGTCCCTCATTTTTAATCACCTCCTTTTAAATATATTTGTTTAAGCTGTTCAATCTTTAAACCGAACGTATTGAAGAATCCGACTTCACAATTTACTTTATCAGGATCTCCGAATTTTAAATAGGATGAGAATCTGCATCCTCCGTAGCAAGTTGGGAGAAACGGACAATTTCTGCATTCATTTTTAAAGCATGAATTCAATTCGGATTCGGGATATTCTGAAAAAGTTGAGATATTTCCTATACTTAATTCGGGAGAGTCAATCATTGCAGGACATTTATAGATGTCTCCGTTCACATCAAGGACGTATGTATGCTTGTATAAATACTCACAAGGACCTCCTAAATATTCCTTAACTCGAAAATCTTTTAATAAAGCTTCCTTATTACAGTCATAAAGAAGATCCTGATTGATATCACTGTAATCAATAATTCCGGGATAATCGCAGAACTTTCCATTGTTTAGAATAGGTTTGAAGTGTATTTCTTTGATCTGCTTTTTCAGGTTATTCTCAACAAGAATATCCAGCAGCTTTATAACAGATGAGACGGAATCTTTATTGAAGAGATTAACATTTAGGATAACGGATTGTTCCGGAAGAAGCGAAAGATTATTCATAATCCGATGAAAACTAGGTTTATTATCTGCTGTTTTCCTGCGTTCATTATGATTCTTTTTATCTCCGTCAAGAGTAATGATAAATTCTGAAATTTCTGAGGGGTCAATCTCTTTTATAAATTTATCAAGTAAATATCCGTTTGTAATTAGTGAATATGATATTTCCGAATTATTTCCAGAAGTAATTTTATTTAATTCAGTATGCAGAAATTTCAGCACCGGTAAATTTAATGTTGGTTCTCCTCCGTAATAAGTAATTAAAAATTTCTCAAACGGATGGCTTTTAATTAGATTTTTAAAATATTTAATATATTTATCTGCTGTTTCAAATGTAAGATGACTATTGGTTTTATTCAAACCTTGGATGCAGTAGGTGCATTTAAAGTTGCATTGCCGCGTAAGAATGAATGTTGCAGATAAATACATTTGGTTTCTCTGCATGCTTTTTAAATAATTTTCAATAAGGACAAACTGGTCCAGAGCTTTAGGATAAATAAATCCGTATTGTTTTAAATAATTAATAACATCCGGAAAAGAATCTTTCAAGGCTTGGAAATTACTGCTGCTGAATAATTTATCTTCATCTGGAGTTAATTTTACGGTTTTTCTTGATAATCCGTTTATATAAACATGTTTTTTATTAATAAAACCTAAATAATGGTTATATCTTGAAGGCTTCACGGGTCTTCTCCTGTTTCCTAACTTAATGCATTAATAGTTCCAAGTCCGGAAATTATCCTATGTTGGGAAAAGTTATCTTATCTTGAAAATCAGATAAGAAAAAATGCACAGTTTTCTGTGCATGGTTTTCTGGAAAAACAGTGATGGTTGTTTCATTTTATCATTTTTCACAATTTCACAAAGTCCACAAAAATACAAAAGAAAGATGAATTGCCGGCAAAGGCGCAAAAACGCGAAAGAATATAAATAAGACTTACTTATCTGTTTTACAGCAGTAATGATACACTGAGCCAAAGAGCAATTAACACATAAATAGCAAGGGGATGTAATATTTCATAAAAAAATAATAAAAAGAGTTATTTATATTAACCGGATTGAAATTGAGAATGAGATTTTCCATACAATTTCATGTTTCTGAAAAGAACTTAATTATTTAAAATAATTATAAAGTTTTGAACCAAGAAGCAATTGCACGAAATCATCTTGGACATTTACAGATTACCGTTTAAAAAATTTTATATTATTTAACGGTTTTCCTATATTTTAAAGGTGTTATTTTGAATGTTTTTTTAAATATGCGTAACGCAGAAGGAGTACTTTTATATCCGGCTATTTCAGCAATCCTGCCGAACGGAAGGTTTGTATTTTTAAGAAGATAAGCAAGTTTTTCCATTCTTTTATCAAGAAATTTCCTATAAGGCGGAGTACCGAATCGCAGTTTAAATTGCTTGAAGAGGGTTGTGGTATTTATATCGGAATAATTTGAAAATCTTGTTACATTTAGATTCATGATTTTACCGTTTTCAATTATTTCGTTCAACTCATCAGATTGATCACCGGGAGCCGTACCCAATTCGGTTATTATTTTATTATAAAGATCCCTTGAATTAAAAGGCTTCCCAATGAATTCCTTCGCAGAATTTTTATATGCATAATTAATTGAATCTTTTTCACCATATCCGCTTATTATATAAACCGGAATGAAAGGATTGAATTTCTTCATATATTTAAGGAATAACAGGCCGTTTTCATTATTTAAATAAATATCTAATATAATAAGAGAGATATTTTTCCCTTTTAAAATAACTTGTGCTTTTTCAGCGGCATCAGTATAAATAACATTAAATCTTGAACTGAATAATGCCGTTAAACTTTCTCCGATTAATTGATCGTCGTCAATGACTAATATATTTTTCATAAGCATTTATACAACAAAATCTATGCCAGAATTAATCGGAGAGTCTTTTAATGTTGAATTTTCTTATTTTTGCAGTTAATGAATTCCTATGAATGCCAAGGTGTTTTGATACGATGTTTAAGCGCCAGTTATATTTCTCAAGAAACTTCAATATATACGACCGTTCAAATGCCTTGATAGCACTTTTAAGAAAGACCGCGGTGTCTTGTCCCTGATCATCAAAGAACTCTTCCATCTCCGTAAGGATATCAAGAGGGATATCCTTCACCGAAAGGTAATTGTCTGAAGAAAAAGCAGTCATTCTCTCGATTGTATTTTCAAGTTCCCGTACATTTCCGGGCCAGGAATATTTCATGAATATCTCAAGAATGTCTTTTGTAATGTTCTTTTCCGGAACATGCGCTTTTTTACAGAATGTTTTTATAAAATGCCTGATCAGGAGGGGAATATCAGATTTTCTTTCACGTAACGGGGGTATTACAATAGGAACTACATTTAATCTATAGTATAGGTCTTCACGGAATTGTCTGTTCTTTATAAGTTCTCTTAAATCGATATTGGTAGCGGAAATAATTCTGATATCAACATCTATTGTTTTATTGCTTCCTATTCTTTCAAATTGATGTTCCTGAAGTACACGTAGAAGTTTTACCTGAAGTTCAAGGGGAAGTGTTCCAATTTCATCAAGAAATATGGTGCCCGTATTTGCCTTTTCAAACTTACCCGGTTTATCTGCTTGTGCCCCCGTAAAAGCTCCTCGGACATAACCAAAAAGTTCCGATTCAAGAAGTTCCGAAGGGATTGCCGCACATTGGATTGGAACAAAAGGTTTTTCTCTCCTTATTGAATTGTTATGAATACATCTTGCCGCAAGTTCCTTTCCGGTTCCCGATTCACCGAGAAGAAGAACAGATGAATCGGTTTTTGAGATATGGTTAATTTCCCGGAATACCTTCAACATCGCTGGATTCTGAGTTATTATAGATGATATATCAAATTTAGTAAAATCAATATAAGTATCCTGCCCTTCCTTTGGAAGACCGGTTTTAAAAAGAACTTTCTCAATTATTGAAGTCAGTTCATTCCGGTTAAATGGTTTGTAAATAAAATCAGTTACACCTAATTCCAGCGCTTTCTTTGTATTTTTAATAGATTTA
>JAQVHJ010000259.1 GCA_028696285.1 bacterium | reverse complement strand
AAACAAGCGTTTGCGTTCAGATGACGCATATACCCCGGGGGGTAAAGCCGGATTCAGGCCTGATTATGCCACAGTAGTCTATACAAAAATTCTTAAAAAGATTTATCCGGATGTTCCTGTAATAATCGGCGGGATTGAAGCTTCGATGCGGAGACTGGCGCATTATGACTACTGGTCCAATTCCTTGAAACCGTCAATCCTGATTGAGAGCGGAGCTGACCTACTTGTTTACGGGATGGGGGAGCAGCCCTTGAATGAGATCCTGCGCCTGATAAAAAGAAATGTTCCCATTTCATCCATGAAAACAATTCCACAAACAGGTTTTGTGATTCCAAGTATTGATGAGATGCCAAAACATAAAGCCTGGAACACATTTAGAATCAGTAGTTTTGAAGATTGCACAAAAGATCAATACATTTTTGCAAAGACCTTCAAATTGATTGAGACTAACTCAAATCATTATTATCAAAGAAGGATATTTCAGGAATCACGAGGAGAATTGGTGGTGATCAATCCCACATTTCCCCCAATTACGGAAAAAGTGCTTGATTCAGTATATGCACTTCCATTTACAAGGTTACCACATCCCAAGTATAAGAAACGGGGAGAAATACCGGCTTTCGAAATGATAAAAAATTCCATTACGCTGCACAGGGGTTGTTTCGGCGGATGCAGTTTCTGCACCATCTCAATGCACCAAGGTAAGTTTATTTCATCCAGATCCAAGGAATCAATCATAAATGAATTGAAAAAGCTTTTTGAAATGCCGTATTTCAAAGGATATATCAGTGATCTTGGCGGCCCAACAGCAAACATGTATGGAATGGGGGGAAAGGATTTAGAGAAGTGCAAGAAGTGCGAGAGGTATTCATGTATTCATCCGGATATCTGCATTAACCTGAACCGAAATCATAAAACCATTCTTGACCTGTACCGAGAAATTTCAAATTTAAACCAGGTAAAAAAGGCATTTGTATCTTCAGGAATAAGATATGACCTCTTTCTGACAGAGAGTGAGAAAACAGATAAGGAAAATTATTTAACTGAGTATCTTGAAGAAATAGTGCTTGAGCATATCTCGGGGAGAATGAAGGTAGCTCCGGAGCATACTTCGGATAAGGTTCTTAAATTAATGAGGAAGCCGGAGTTTAAGCTATTTAAAAAACTCCTTGAAAAATTCAAGAAGTTAAATAAGAAATTTAATTTAACTCAGGAATTGATCCCATATATTATCACGAATCATCCCGGATGCAGTGTAGATGATATGATAGCCTTGGTTTTTGAGACTGCAGAATTGGGATATTACCTTGAGCAGGTCCAGGATTTTACACCGACACCAATGACCCTTTCAACAGTTATATATTATACCGGGATAAACCCGTATACAATGGAGAAGGTCTATATCCCCAAATCAAAGAAAGAGAGGGAGATTCAGAAAAAGCTTGTATTCTGGTATAAAAAGGAGAATGAAAAAGAACTGGAAAGCTTAATTAAGAAAATTAAAATTTCACGTAAAAATGAAAGGGATAGGTAATGATTTTCTCTGTGATATTGGGGGAAAATGATGATGTCACGTTTTCTCAATTGAGAAAACGTGACATTCAATGAGATAAAAAGATTAAAGCAGGTTTCATTTAATTTACATCAATAATAATTACTCTTACAGAGGAGCGCAGGAATCAGAAAACAACGTAATATTAAAAAAATCAAAATAAAATTATTTCATATTTAATTACTTGAAAAAACAGTTTATTTATGCTATACTAAATTCGGCAAAAGTATGATAAGAGGAGAGGGCTTGCCGCAGCTCGTTATGAATATTTTTACTATTGAAAATTTAATACTTTAAGCATTTATGTAAAGGACACACTTGAAGAGAAAGATAAAATGTTAAAAGGAAAAAAGTATAAAGTATTGCTAATTGAAGATGATGTTTTTGACCAGGACACCTTTTTAAGATTTGTAAAGCGATCAGGTTTAGACTGGGAGACATATCTTTCCGGCTCCGTTGTATCTGCGAAAAGGATGTTGGAATCGAGTAATTTTGACGTTATAATAACTGACCATAAACTTCCTGACGGTGATGGGATGGATATCATTAAATTAACCACAGATATTCCT
Organism: bacterium; assembly: GCA_028696285.1. Taxonomy (GTDB): domain Bacteria; phylum AUK180; class AUK180; order JAQVHJ01; family JAQVHJ01; genus JAQVHJ01. The sequence goes on along the minus strand of JAQVHJ010000259.1, from coordinate 2,256 downwards.
ATAATAGTGACGACCGGTGTCGGGAATGAAGAGATTGCGGTAAAATTAATTAAAGCCGGGGCGTATGAATATTTAATAAAGGATCCTGAACAGAAATATTTAAAAGAAATCCCTTTAATTATTGAGAATGCAATAAAGACCAAATTTTCTGAGGTTCAGCTCAAGGAATTCCATTCAAAACTAAAAGTTATGGTAGAAAGCCGAACAGAAGAGTTAAGCGGGTTAAATGAAAGATTGATGAAGGAAGTTGAGAAGCAGAGGGAAACCGAGGCAAAACTAAATGAGAATGTCAACAGGTATCGGAATTTAATGCTATCCATGTTTGATGTTATCTTGAATATAATCAGTTTAAATGACATGTACACCGGGAAACATCAGTATAAGGTCGCTCAAATATCAAAGATGATTGCTGAAGAATTGAAACTATCACCAGAATCCGTAAAAGGGATATATCAGATTTCCATTATACATGATATAGGAAAGGTTAAAGTTCCTTCTCAAATTTTGAATAAGCCCGGACCCTTGAATAAGAATGAGTTTGAATTTATAAAGCAGCATCCGGTTGTCGGGTATAATATTTTAAAGGATATTGAGTTCCCGTGGCCTGTTGCAGAAACCATACTAATGCATCACGAGAAACTTGATGGTTCCGGTTATCCTTCCGGATTAAAAGGGAGTGAAATTTTATTTGAAGCAAAAATATTAACAATTGCAGACATAATAGAGGCGATATTATCTCCCCGTCCCTGGAGAGATTCTCTCACACCGAAAGAAGTTGCAGATGAACTGATCGGGAATCGTGGTAAGAAATATGACCCTGAGATAGTAGATGTTGCAATAGGAATCATAAACAATCCAAAATTTCATTTAGAAGATTATACATGAGATTAAATCAATTTCAGTCCTATTATAAAATGGGGAACTGAAGTCGCGATTCGTGATTCGTGATTCGAAATGAAATGTGAAATGAACATTACATTAATAATATTTCGAATTATTAAATTATTCTGAACTCTGCAATATACTTTTTCTGCATTCACACCCACCATTGAAATGGTGGGCTAAAAGCGTTCTATCCCTACGGGATGATTTCCTCAGGAAATCTCAGTTAGAGATTCAAGTTTGAGTTCTTCAGTCCTGAACCCGAATGAAATGAGTGGTTCATGGATGCCTTCCTAATCGGGGAGTATTTTTAGATGACGTCTCGAGCTCCATACTCGAACTCAAACTGATTTTACTGTTGATCGCTGACCGTTCCCCGTTCACCTTTGACCTACGTTGGCTTGCAGCCCCCTCGCAATGACAAATGAAGTTATTTGGTTTGCGGATGTTTGTATGTCATTGCGAGCGATCGGAAGGAGCGTGGCAATCTACTTGTGTGATAATGAATAGAAAAATATCCGGGCTTCAGCCCTTGTTTCAGTCCGATTTATCGGAGTATGGAATCCATATCAGGAATAAATTCCTGATTGTTTGTGGTTCAGTATACCGTGGTTAAAACCACGGCCTACAAACATATTTAGAATAAATTCAACTATTATATACCGTGGTTAAAACCACGGCCTACGGACATATTTAGAATAAATTCAACTAATATATATACCGTAGTTAAAACCACGGCCTACCAAAATATTTAGAATAAATTCATTAAAAAAAATCTTTTGTAAATCAACATACCATTTGTTGATTAATTAAAATAAATTTAATAAAAGAAATGAGGAAACTCATATTATTGATTATCTCTTGACAAGTATTTATAAAAGTGTTAAAATAACATAAATTTAATTGCAGTGAAGATAGATATGGATCTTATTATTTGTGATATTCCCTGGTATTCCGGCTTGAGTCATTATGCCCTTGAAGTAGGGAGAGTCCTTGTAAATGCCGGTATAACTGTTTACTGGGCGACACCTGAAGGAACTGATCTCTGGTCCCGTTTGAAAAATGAAAAATTTAACCTTTTACCGATTAAATCCCGTCATTCACGGCATTTTTTCTCAAATTACAGTTCGATAACAAAAGGATTAGATAAACAATCGCCTGAGAGGATTTTATCTTTTACCGGGAGCAGTTTGCTATTGGGGTATTTTTTAAAGAGAAGATATAAATCAAAGTTATTCCGATTCAGGACCGAGTCTCTTAAATTGAAAAAGAATATCTTCAACAGGATGTTATATAATAAGTGTGATTATGTTGTGGCCGGAAATAAAAAGATCGAAAGTGAAATAAATGGAATTGGGATTTCAAAGACTGCAG
>JAQVHJ010000258.1 GCA_028696285.1 bacterium | reverse complement strand
GGAGGATACCATATTTCGCCAAATAAAATCAATGAATTTTTTGCAAATTTTGCCGAAGGGGTACCCCTTCGGAGGTAGTGTCATCATTTGTACCTTCATCTTTTTACAGAAAATATTATACACTATGAGAAAAAATTTTGAATAATTTTTATAATTTAATAAATTCAACCCTGCGGTTTTTCGCCTTGTTTTCGGGGGTATCATTTTTTGTGATCGGCTGTGTTTCTCCCTTTCCTTCAACCTCCATTCTGTTAGCATCTATCTTGAACTGGTTCTCTAAATATTCCTTCACGTTATCTGCACGCCTTCGTGAGAGATCGAGATTCATCGCATCATCACCGTCACTGTCTGTATGCCCAACTATCTTTATCCTTATTGAAGGGTTTTCCTTCATAACTTCTGCAATCTCCTTCAAGGTTCCGAATGATTCGGCCTTCACAACATCTTTCCCTGAATCGAAATAGATCCCATACGATATCAGCTTCCCTTCCTTTAATAACTTGGTTCTGGTATCCGGAGCAGCAGATAGGATTTTTATATTGCTTATATGCGGCCAGCTCGCCCGGTCCCAACCTGAAAATCGTAACCGGTTAAAGTCCGTTCCCGGCCAGATATTCTTGTTCATATCAATTATCTTCTTCCCGCCATGATAAATTCGAACACGCGGATTCTGAACCCAAATGGTTATATGGTTGACTTTGCCTTTATTGAAATTAAATGCTTTTCCCTTGTCCACAAGCCAGTCGGTACTGTCCCTGTCGTTATCATATCCCTGCGTTTCCCAAATCTCATTTCCAAAAATTATATGAAGCCCTTTCTTCCCGGGATATAAATCTTCATCTATTTCCTTATTTTCAGGATCAGCATATAACGTAAAGATGATCCCGTGTGTATATTCGGAATCTGGAATAATATCAAACTCAACAATGAAATTTGCAGGGAATTTAATATTTTTCTTCAGGCAATACATGGCATCTTCCCCATTTAAATGGAGCCAATTCCCTTGAATGCCTTTAACGGTCTTAACCTCACCGCTAACGTTTGTTGCCCAACTCAATGGAAACTTACCAACAGCTATCCCGGAAAAATCTTCATAGTATAAAAGTTCGTCACCGGGAACAAAATCATATTCGGAATAGGTTACAAGATTATCCTCATCTGTACCCGCGTTTACTGATGCAAATGACAATGCAAAAATCAAAACTGTTAAAAAAGTAATGAGATGCTTCTTCATCTTTAACTCCTTTGTTAAAAATAACTTGTTTCCTCAAACCGCATACTAATTTATTATTAATTACCAACCCTCAAACCGGAATGGAATTTTAACATAAAAAAATAGATTTGTCAAGAAAAAGGTGCCGGACCTTTACTTTTTACTTTTCAAAGATAAATAATATTAATTGTTGTTTATTGTGAATTCCAGAAATGTCCAATTCAGTTTAATCAATATTTGAAAAACTTATGTTTCTTATTCTGGTCGTCCAAGAGTTTTTCAAGTTTTGACCGGTCCTGCTTTCTGTTACCTTCATCAAACATCTTGTCTATCTTCTCGGGAAGCATTCCGGCATATAATCCGGCAAGGTAATACCTTACTCCCAAATGATCTCCGGAATCCCAGCGCAGCAGAAGTTTATAAAGTTCTTCCGCTTCTTTTTTCTGGCCTTGATACTGATAATAGTCTGCCATAAAACATACCGCTCTGAAATATTGACGGTTATCAATATTTCCCCAGGATAAGGTTTTTGGCAAAGGTTTTAAAACCTTTAACGTTTTTTGATACCCTAACTCTATATTCTCATTCATTTTCTTTATCTTGCCTTCCATCCTGTATGCTTCAACGAGCCCGACATGCGCACCGACGAAATCATTATCTATTTTTAATGCCTTGTTTAACAGCGTTTTTGCTTGCTCAATATCATCTTCATTTAAATAATCCATTGCATCATAATATAAATCCCATATTTTATCTTCAGTGGTATTTTTTATATCTTTAACAGGCTTTTTTATCGGATTTTGCTCTTTATACCCCTCATAAATCGCTTTTAAAATAATTGAACTGAAAATATTATTCAGAAGTTTCTGAAGACTTTTATAAACTGATTCAGGCAAATCTTTTAAATTATTGCATGAATTATATTCAGGCTTTTTATACTTATTAAGTAAGACATAAATCTTGTCAACACTTCTACAAAATTCAAAAAGAACAGCAGCATAATTAACAAATTCTTTCGGATTATTAAGAACCAAAATTGATAGTGTTATCATTAAATCCGCATATGAATTAACTGCTTTTTTCCTTATTTTTTCATTATTATCTTGTATTAATTTTAATAAAAAATTTGAAAATTCGGAGTAATAATCCGTCACTGTAAAATTATATATAAATTTAAGAATTTTTATGAATGCAATTTTATTCTCTATGTTTTTTATAGCATCGAAAGAATCCATTCGTTCAATAATTTTTTTAATTTCTGATTCTTTCCCTTTTGTTAATTTTTTAGTCTTAAAAAAATACCTCTTTTTAATTATACGTTTCGCTGATTCGATCTCTTCATTATTACCATTTAATATTTGATCTAAATAGGTAGAAATATTAAATGTCTTATCATTTTTCATTTGTTTCTACTTCTTTTTTATTGATAATCTTTTCGCCAAACCTAATATAAATCCCAGCGCAATTGCAAGTAAGGCTGCGCTCATTACCCTGAATTCGGCCGGTAGCAGGAATGTAATTGTATGCGCGGGAATCCAGAACCAGATACAGGCAAAACCGACAATCCGGAACATGTTCTTCCAGTCAATTGAAATGAATGTTTCGGTAACCGGCCAGACTGTAAATAACTTCCCCTTTTCTATTAATGTATCTGTAAACCGGTGAAAAACCATCATCGGAAAAGCAAAGATTATATTCATGAAAAAGGATTTCCAGAATGCTTCAAGAAAAGTAATTGATTTCCCGGGGAGCAATTTCGCTTCAAGTAACCCGTCAACACCAAATGAAAATAGCGGAAATACCGCAGTAAAAACAACTCCGAGGAAAGCCCAGACAATAACCCTTTGCCAGAGCCGGATCCCACCAAGCCGCCATTTTCCTGTTCCGATCTTTGCCCCGAACAACTCTCCCATTGTCCCAAGCAAGCCAATCTTTATTATTCCCATTAAATACGGGTAATCCTTTGTCAACTTAACAAAAATCTCTCGGCTTATATCAAAATAAATAATTGCAATCACAATTCCGAAAATAATCCCCCAAACCAATGAAATCAATTTGTCTTTAATATCAATTTCTTTTGCCATGCTAATCGCAAACCTCTTCATCAGTCGCCTGCCACGCAGGATCTACCAGAGAGATAAATACCAAATCCTCATCCCCGATACTTTTTATCCACTGCACTGAACGGGGTGGAATATAAATTGCCTGATGCGGAAATACCTCACGCTCTTCATCGTCTATGTGCATGATTCCGGTACCATTAATAATATAATATACTTCTGATGTCTTTAATTTATGCTTATATGTCTCATCTCCCGGCTTCACACGTGCATATGCTAAGCTGAAACGAATGTCAATCGGATCCTTTTCAGGATGAAGAAGTTCCTTCAATATTGAATTATCCCCGGCAATGAACTCCTGACAATTCTCTAAATCCTTTATAAACATTGCTGCCTCCATAAAATTATTTTTATTTAATATAACATTTTTAAATCTAAATTGCAAACTATTTTTCTTGACTTTTTATAATCTGTATGATATAATTTTCATTAGTTCCTTAAATTTCAAAATTGTCAGTATGATTTATTTCAGAAAATTGACCGGAACAGTAATTAACGTAATATTGGGTAATAACTAAATCAGAAGGAGTTATTATGAAGACAAAGGTCCTTAAATTTCACCCCGATAAATGTAAGGGATGCCGGGATTGTGAAAGAGCCTGTTCCAAGATACATTTCGGAACCGAAGACGGCGGTGACAAGTCGGCAATCAGGATTCTGGAGAACAAAGGAAAATATATCATGCATGTCTGCAACCAGAACGGGTTGTGTATAGATATGTGTCCGGTTGGAGCATTGGAACGGAAGTCAAATGGCATTGTAATGCTTGATAAGAAAACCTGCATTGGTTGTCAGGCATGTGTTGCATTCTGTCCACTCAGTGCTATGCGCCGGTCACCGGAACAAATTCAGCCGTTCAAATGCATCTCCTGCGGAGCATGCGTCCGCGCATGTCCTGAGAAGGCATTGGAGCTTGTCGAAATTGAAGTAGATGAAGTAAAGCAAGTTGTTTATCATTCTTATCATGAATAATCGGAGGCAATAAAATGACACAGAAACAAAAACAATCAGAAGGTCAGTTTGACTGGAAAACATACAAAACGAATAA
>JAQVHJ010000257.1 GCA_028696285.1 bacterium | reverse complement strand
CGACGCTCTTCCGATCTGATTGCCCAAGTATAAAATTCGTATCCTGCGGCTTTTCTATCTTTACAACTAAAATTTCCAGATCCATTGTTTACACCTCTTTCTTCTTTATTGATTTTTTGATTATCTTAATTATAATCCAAATAATTAACCAGAATACAAGAACAATTATAATTGTAGGTATGCTTATGGTAATAAAGAACAGAATTACACTCCAACCTGCCCATAATGAATTTACAACTGCTTCTTTAAATGACTCGCCAAATTCAAAGCGGTGGTAACTCTTCGGGATCTTTTCATTTAAGCTGACTTCCAGGGTTGCCATTCCAACAAGGTTATCATAATATCTGATCTTTCCCTTAAGTACTTCTATATCTCCCGCAACTCTCTCTATCTCACGCTCAACCTGGAGCAGGTCATTTAATTTATTCGTCTTAGTTTCAAGAAGGGCATTAAGACGAATAAGTGTCTTCTCCTTATTCTCAAGGCGGCTTTTAAGGTCTACATATGTCTCTGTAATATCCTCCCCTCGTATCGACTGCGATGTCACATCACCTAATTTGCTGATTTCGCCAATGAACTCATTAAGTTTCTCCGGATTGATCTTAATTACATAGTTCGTTGTCTGATATTTTTCATATTGAATATAAGTATTACTGCTGTGAATGTAAACAAAATCCTTGTACTTCTCAAGAAGTTTACTGAAATCATCCGCAGCTTTATCATGTTCCTTTACTTCTACAGTTATTGAACCGGAATAGATTATCTTCCTTTCAAGCGTTTGAATATCATCATTTGTCCCGCGGGTATCACCTGATGACGCAGGCATGTCATCTGAAGTTTTATCCAGTTTCGCTGTCTCTTCTGTTTCAAAACTTGCTGTCGGGGAAGGGGCATAAAAAGATTGCTGCTTACTGCCACGATCACCGCAACCCGATTCCAGAACTACAAGTAAAGGTAAGCAGAACAAAACACAAACAACCAAAACCAAGCTCTTTTTCATAAGTTTCTCCCTTTTTCTAATATATACGATAAAAATTATAACATATTTATTAATACTATTGCAAGGAAAAAAAGGGGACAGCCGTTGCAAGGTTGCAAGAATGGATGTAATTGCCCATTTGTTGGGAAATGCTCTTTTTGGCATTTTAAGATATTTTGACTTTTATTCTTATTTATGTTATAATTAATTTAAAATAGAGGATAAACGTGAAGATAATCGTTTCTCATTTAAATCAGGATTTTGATTCATTAGCTTCAATGGTTGCTGTGTCAAAATTATTTCCTGATGCAATGCTCATCGATCCCGGAGCGATTGAAAAGAATGTCCGAAACTTTCTTAATGACTATCCTCAGTTAATATCCTTCAAAAAGATCAAAAACATTGATTTAGAACAGGTTGAAACAATTATTCTTGTTGATACCAGGCAGCCCGGGCGAACTATGGTTCCCCCTGAAACGTTTAAAAGAAGCAAGGTAATAATTTTTGACCACCATCCCCATCATGAAGAAGATATAAAAGGTGCTCAAGAAACCATACGTTATTACGGCGCAACGATTACAATACTTCTAAATCTTCTTGAAAGAAAGCGAATTCTTTTTACCCCGGAAGAAGCAACTCTGTTTGCCTTGGGAATATTTGAAGATACGGGGATGCTGACATATTCATCTGTTACACATAATGATATAGAAGCATTAAATAATCTCCTTAAAAATGGTGCTGCCTTCTCTGCTGGACGAAAATATATTTCTTATGAATTAGACCAGAACCAGATGAGGATTTATTATCAGCTTCTTGATAACAGTGAAGTCTTTAACTTTTCAGGAATTAACACCATTGTTGGAAATGCTGAATCTGAGGAATATGTTGACGGAATCTCGCTATTAACTCACAAAATAATGGATCCGGGAAATTATAAGGCAGGATTTATCATTGTGCAAATGAAAGACCGGGTTCATTTAATAGGAAGGAGCAGAATTGCAGAAATTAACGTAGCTAAAATCCTTGAGAAGTTCGGAGGCGGCGGGCATCCTACCGCAGCTTCAGGTGTAATAAAAGACTTGTCAAAGTTCCAGGTTAAGGAAACCCTTGTTGAAGAACTGAAAAAAATTTCAAATAATCTTTTTAAAGCTTCCGAAATAATGGAAAAGAATATCCTTCCAATACAAATTTCACAGACCATTGATCAAGCTTCAAGTATTTTTAAAAAGACTGATAAGGGATATTTGCTTGTCTTCAATAATTCCGAGGTTATCGGATATATCACAAAAGATGATGTAAAACGTTTAATTAAGCATAATCTGGAAAAGAAAAAAATTTCCGATATTACAGTGAATAATTTCAGTGTCATTACCGGAAATACAAAAATCAATAAAATATTTCAAAAGTTATTTTCTGAAAATGAAATACTTCTTGTTGAGCAAAAAGGCGTAATTACAGGTTTAATCTCAAAAAAAACAATCCGGTCCTTTATTCCGGAAGAGTTTAGTATAGATCCGCTTAAACTGAATTCAGGGAAGATTCGTTCTCCCATTACGGGTAATGCAAAAAAACTTCTATACAAATACCTTCCTACTGAACTTAATGCACTGCTGAATAAAATTTCAGAAATTGCTTCAAAAAATAAATTTTCAGTTTATCTTGTCGGGGGATTTGTCCGGGATATCTTACTGGCTTCTTTTAAAAAGAAACCTGATAAATTGTCACGGTTTGATTTTGACATTGTCACTCCTCAGAACGGAATTAAACTTGCTAATTTAATTGCAAAACATTTTAAGGTGAAACCCGTTTCTCATCATAAATTCAATACTGCTATAATTATTCTGAAAAAGGGAATTATAATGCAGAACCAATCGTTTAGGATTGACATAGCAACTGCTAGAAAGGAAAAATACCAGTTTCCAGGGGCATTACCCGATGTAAAGAATGCTCCTCTGCGTAAAGATTTATTCCGCAGAGATTTCACGATAAATACAATTGCGATTTCACTTGCTGAAAAGGAATACGGAAAGATCTTTGATTTTTTCAACGGGCAGAATGATATGAAGAAAGGGGTGATCCGTGTCCTTCACAACCTTTCTTTTATCGATGACCCCACAAGAATATTCAGGGCTTTCAGATTCTCAGGAAGATTAAATTTTAGGATCGAAGATCACACTGAAAGATTGTTAAAAAATGCAATTACCTCAAGATATATAAAAAACCTCAGCGGAAAGAGAGTGTTTGAAGAATTAAAATATATCTTTTCCGAAAGGAATCCCGTGCCAATAATCAAACACCTGGCCGATCACGGCGCATTCTATTTCATCTCCCCGGATATAATATTTACTGAAGAGAAGGAAGAACTTACTCTCTCTGTATTTGAAGTCCTATCCTGGTTCAAATTGCTCTTTGCTGAAAACCAGATTGAAAAATGGATACCATATCTGCTCATAATGATTTATGACATTCCTCCAGAAGAAAAGGATAGAATCTGCAAATCATTTTACATGACTAAAAAAAATACCAATTTATTTCTGGATATACAAAATAATCTGATTAAAGTTTGTTCAAAACTGAGCGACACTGAAAAAATTGTTCCAAGCGTTATTTACAATACACTTCATCGATTACCGATTGAAGCAATTCTATTCTTAATGGCATATACAAAAGATAATAAATTAATAGAAAAGAAGATCTCATTGTATTTAATCGAACTCATTCATGAAAAGATCGCAACAACCGGTGAAGAATTAATTCAAATGGGAATAAAAAACGGCCCGGAAATCGGCGATATTAAAAATAAACTCCTCGAACTCAAGCTTGACGGAAAAATCCGCTCAAAAGCAGATGAAATAAAATATATCAAAAAATATTTCCTAAAATAACCTCTTTTATCTTACCGCTCAACTGTTTAATTTAAATAAAAAAAATTATATTGATGTAATGCTTATTTCACATTACATTTCGAATCACAAATCATTGTTTATCTCTTCATAGCCTTCATGGTGTAAAATTCAACACTGTTGAATTTTTAGTTCGAGTTCGAGTTTCAAGTTTGAGAATGATAAATTTCTTCATCGCGCGGGTGGTAGTTTCAATTCACATTCAAATGTTTTGTAAGTATCACTCGCTCTAAACATCAACAACATAATTTCAAATGCTATATTCACAATTTTAAATTTTCAATTTAAAATCTCCAATTTTCAATTGGACATATTCTCTCCGTGTTTATACCAAAAAGAAGGGCGTCCGCCCGGACGCCCCTACATTTTCAAATCAAGGATCACACATCACGATTTATATATTCTCTTCTTAATCCTTATAATCCCTCATATGCTATACTAAAAGTATAAAAAGGAAAAAAAGGGTTGAAAACCCGAAAAAGATGGTGTATAATGTAAATCGAAAACCAACCATAATTTTGGCCGGAGAGAGGGCC
>JAQVHJ010000256.1 GCA_028696285.1 bacterium | reverse complement strand
TTCTAACGATACCGAAAACAATCGCTCTAAAAATAGAAGAGTTGAAGTCTACCTCGTACAATACGAATAAAATTCACTTCATAGTGGATTGTGGAAAGTGGGAGTTGGAGTGTGATAATGGTAGATTTAATCTATAATGAACTAAGTTTATCCTGTGGTTTTTATATTTATTTCTTCTCTTCTTAATCCTTATCATCCCTGTCATAAATTACATTCTTCTGTGGATTAATAAGTAACAATTGCTTTTTGGTTCAGAATATTAATTTAATCTTAAAATCAACTAAGTAATTCTTTCTTCATGTTCTTCACGTACTTCATGGTAAAATAATCATTCTTTCTTTTCCGTTTCAAGTCTCGTACAAGTCCCTGTTTAAAACACATTCAATTGCTTATCAAGTATCGATAAGTATTTGGTTCAGAATATTATTTTTATATAAAATCAAGGAAGTAAAACGATCTCCCTTTTACGCTTCTGTAGTTGAAAATTCTTTCGGTTCACAATTCACGTCTTCCATCATCACTCTCCACTCTCCACCTTCCACTCTCCACTATGTTAAAAATGAAAGAACCGTCCCTGTTTTAGAAGGGGTAGTACTCGCGGGTGATAAAACCATTGATTTTAGCTTTGTTTTTTATTGAATTGAGGACGGTTTGTGCATCATTTTCGTTGTTAAACGGGCCTACAAGCACCTTATACTTGCCGGCGCGTTCTATGATGTGGACGTTCTTGGTATGTTTTGAAACCTTTTCCCGGAGTTTTATTGCATTCTGACGTTTTTCAAATGCGCCAAGCTGAATGAAGTACTTGGCTTCCTTATCTCCGGATGTTTCTTTAATGATGAACAGTTTAACGGGAGCGACCCCGGAATTGGTCATACCTATTTTATCTGCTGCTGCATAAGACAGGTCAATTATCCTCTCGCCGACATACGGTCCCCGGTCATTTATCCGGACGATCACTTTCTTTTTATTATTCTGGTTAACAACGAGAACTCTGGTATTGAACGGGAGTGTTTTATGTGCAGCAGTGAAAGCGTACATGTTATAAATCTCACCGTTTGCGGTTTTCTTCCCGTGGAAATCCTCACCGTACCATGAGGCTTCTCCTTCCTGGTAAAATTCCTTAATTAAATCCTCGTCTTCTTCCGGGTCTTCAAGACAGCCAGCCAAGAAAAAGGAAAACGCTAATAATAAAAGTAGGAGGAATATAATTCTTTTCATTAATCGCTCCTGATTAAAATTCCTTAAATATTCTTGCCATGGGATTACCCGGCAATTGCATATCAAGGTCATGGAAATAACCGTATGGCGTAATAACCGGATTATACCCGGAACCCGCCAGACGGTCAAATGCATTCTGAAATATTTCAAAGGACTCTTCCGGATCCGCTTTCTCTGATGCTAAATGCGCAAACGAATGAAGAACAACGGTATTCGTATTCAGTTTATTCATCATCCATTTCAGGTTCTTGATCAACTTAGTAACAGTCTTGTTCTTATCCTCAAGATCCTTCGGTTCAACGTGGATAAATGCAAGAACGGCTTTTTCAATGGATGTTTTCTCTTTAACTTCCGGGAACGATTCTAATGTTTTGATAGTAGGTGTGCAGGTAAATTTATCTGCGTAGAACAGTAAAACCTTCATCTCTTACTTTGTTAATTTTTCAATTTCAATCATTAACTTATCTATAATACCCTCCACATTCACACCGTCAGCTTCTGCATTGAAGTTTGTAATGATCCTGTGTCTTAGAACGGGCTTGATTACCTTAAAGATATCTTCTGTAGTCACGAAATATCTCCCGTTAATTATTGCATTGGCCTTTGCCCCTAAGATAATATACTGTGAAGCTCTCGGTCCCGCGCCCCATTCAATCCAGTTCTTAATGAACTCCGGTGCAAGTTTATCTGAAGGCCTTGTCATTTTCGAAATATTAACAGCGAGTTCAACCAAATGTTCCGCAACCGGGATATTCCTGACAACCTTCTGAAGATCAAGAACCTCCTTCGATTTCAGGACCTTCTGAGGATCAGGGACATATGCAGATGTAGTATTCTTTATTATCTCCACCTCTTCATGGAACTGTGGATATGTAATATTCAATGAGAACATGAACCTGTCCAGCTGTGCTTCGGGAAGAGGGTATGTTCCTTCCTGTTCAATAGGGTTCTGTGTTGCGAGAACAAAGAACGGCTCCTTCAATTCATATGTCTTCCCGCCTGCTGTAACAGCATACTCCTGCATTGCCTGAAGTAGAGCAGCCTGTGTCTTCGGCGGAGTCCTGTTTATTTCATCAGCAAGAATGATATTAGCAAACACCGGCCCCTTGACAAAACGGAATTCACGGTTCCCCGTAGTCTTATCTTCTTCTATAATATCTGTTCCGGTAATATCCGACGGCATTAAATCCGGGGTGAACTGGATTCTCTGGAATTTCAGGTCGAGGACATGCGACAGGGTATTGATCATTAATGTCTTTGCAAGACCCGGTACACCGATGATAATGGAGTATCCATGGGCAAATAGGGCAATGAGCAGCTGATCGACAATCTCCTGCTGTCCCACGATCACTTTAGATATCTCAGTTAAAATTTTCTGATGTGCATCACGCATCCATTCAACTAACTGAACTTCCTTTTCATTTTCCGACATTGAATTTTCTCCTACATTTTTACTTTGAATAAGTATCCGGAATTAGGTTCAAGGTCTAATTTAATTTTTCCGTCTTCCGCGGTATATTCTTTTCCTTGTAATAATTCGGATAATCCCGTTACCTTTTCATCTATCCTGTTCACCTGGAGTGAGATTGAATTTGCATTGTTTGTATTATTAAAAAGAACCAGGAATATTCCTGTTTCGTCCTTTCTGATATATGAATAGACCCCGGTCCTGTCGTCCATGTAGAACCCGTAATACTCACCCGTAGACAGCGCGGTGTACTGCTTCCTTATCTTTATCAGCTTCTTATAATATTCAAGAAGAGTTGTATCCCAGGTCTCTTTATTCCATCGCATCGGCCTCCTGTTATCGGGATCCTTCCCGCCTTCCATCCCGATCTCATCACCGTAATAGACCATCGGCGCGCCCGGCATGGTCATCTGGCATAGAACCGCGAGCTTGAATCGGTCTTTATCACCGTTGCATAATGTCAGGAAACGCTCGGTGTCATGCGAGTCAAGAAGATTAAGTAAAACAAGATATGCCTGTCTCGGGTAATCAAGAAGGATAGCCATCTGACGCTTATGAAATTCGGAAGGGGTGATGGTCCGTTTTGCGAAGAAGTCCGTGCACGCGTCCTTGAACCGGTAATTCATAACCGCATCAAACTCATCGCCCTTTAACCAGGCGTATGCATTGTCCCAGATCTCTCCGACGATATATGCGTTGGGATCCGCGCCCTTGACAACCTTCCTGAACTCCTTCCAGAACGGATGCGGAACTTCATTCGGAACATCCAATCTCCACCCGTCTATTCCGGCTTCATTGATCCAGAAACTGCCGACATTCAGGAGCATTTTTCGAACATCTTCATTATCCGTATTTAATTTCGGAAGGTCTCCGAAACCCCACCAGCAGTCATAGTAATCAGAAGGTTTGTTCTTATCGTCAAAATTCTCGGGAAACGGCCACTTCTTAATGTGGAACCAATTGTAGTATTGAGATTTCGGGCCGTTCTTTTTAATATCTTCAAATTGAATGAATTCATCTGCGGTATGATTGAATACCCCGTCAAGAACGACATTGATACCTTTCGCATTCAATGTTTTAACAAGGGACTTGAAATGTTCGTTGGTTCCGAAGTTATCGTCTATCTGTAAATAGTTTATAGTGTCATACTTATGATTACTCAGTGATTCAAAAATAGGGTTGAAGTATATCGCGGTAATTCCAAGCTCTTCCATGTACGGGATTTTCTCCTCAACTCCCTTTAAATCGCCGCCGAAGTAATTTCCCCAGGACGGTTTCCCGGTCTCCCATGACTCGAGATATGAATCGGAAAGATTCCACGGTGTCCCGGTTGGCCTGGGTTTATCCTTGTTCTGGTCATTTGCCGGGTCTGCATTATAAAAACGTTCAGGGAAGATCTGGTAGAATACAGCATGCTTTACCCAGTCAGGCGTTTTGAAAACTTCAATCTTATCAAGGTCAACAGAAAAGGCATTATCAGATTTTAATGTTTTTGAAATATTCTTTGAATCGAAATAAAATATCTTCCCGCCGTCTTCAACCTTGAACAGGAAAGATAGTTTCCTTTCATTAATCTTAGTGATAGCTTCATAGAAATCGAGCCCGTCCGTGCTCGAAAGAAAGTGCATAGGTATTTCCTTCTCTGATCCTGTTCCGGGATTAAGAATTACAGAGAGTTTATTCACGTCATTTTCCCGGGTTTGGAATATGAACAAAATCCTGTCCTCCGCAACA
>JAQVHJ010000255.1 GCA_028696285.1 bacterium | reverse complement strand
AAAAGGGACAAGGAAAATAATGATGCAAATGGAAAATTTCCGGGAAAAATTTTTTTCGATTCTTCCTTTTGATTCTTATAGTGAATATTAATCAATGCGACTGAAAGAGCAATGAATATATAAAAGAAGAGTCCTGTTGAAGTGAAGCGCATGCTTACACTTACAATACTATGTGAAAGAACACCGAGAATTGAAATCCCGAATGCTAATAGAATATATTTATAAATGGAACTTGACGCTTTAATAAGGTAATAAAATATATTTTTGAAATAGAGTAATATCAGGAAAATAAAGAGGAAGAATCCTACTGCGCCTGATTCTGCGCCTACCTGTAGGTATTCATTATGTGCATTGATAGTATTATGTGATACCCCGTTAAGCATATAATCGTTCGGCCTGTTGGGAGGGAACTCAATCTGAAAAGAACCGATTCCATACCCGAAGATTGGCCTTGCTTTAATCATCTTGAGAGCGCCTTCCATGATTGTCATGCGCACCTTAACAGTCCTGCTTTTTAAATTGAATTCACTTAGCCTGGTTTTAATATCCCCGGGAAGGAATCTGTATGAAAAAATTGAAACTGTCAAAAACAAAAGAAGGGAAAGCCCTGCAAAACTTAAAAAGTACTTCAGCACAGGTTTTCTTTCAGTGATTTCTGAGTCAGGCTTTTCATTAATAATTTCTGATTTTTTATTTGAGAAGTATATGCTGATTTCATATAAGATAAATAGAATGATTAACAAAATACTGACTAAAAGACCTAACCAGGATCCGCGTGATTTAGTGAGGATGTTTGAGTAAATACCAATAATCCCAAAACCCAAAAAGAATCCTGCATAAAAATAATTTTTAAACAGGTAAGAAGAAAGAAAACAGATAAGAACATAAAAAGCAATGATTAGAACCAGAATAATTTTGATAAATGTATTGTCAAATGCCCCGCCAAAGGATGTTATTCTTTTGACCAGAAATCCTAATCCGTAACTGACAAATAAAACTAAGAATGAAGAGACAAGGACAAGGATTACTTTCATCATAATAATGAACAAGGAGAGTTTTCCATCGTTTTTCCGGGATATAAGTTCCTTTAAATGGTAAATACCGAGTAAAAGAAAGATGGGCAGAATAAATATCAGAAAGTTACCGTAAAAAATTGAATTTCCAAAAGTGGAAAGAATTCTGTAAGAAGAAGAAGCCTGTTCCCATTGGAATAAATCCAATTTAAACCGCTGCATAAGCCCGTATGTAATGATTACTCCATTGATATATAGTAAAACATGAAGAATGAAATTGAATTTATATTTATCACGAATAGTGTCAATAAAAATAAAGAAAAATATATAGTATCCGCCGAAACGCGCGAGGGCTTTGATAGCTTCATATTTATTCCAGGAAATCAAAAAAGCAGAAATCACCGCCCAGATTAAAAGGGCGATTATGGGGATATTTAAAGGTGTCTTAACCAGGTTCAGTTCCTTCCTCAAAGTAATTCTAAGAACCCAGAGGGCAAATGCAAGAAGAATAAATGACTGGGAATAAACCGTCTTAAAAATTGCCGAGTCAACAGTTAACCTTGAAAGAATCAGCGGGATAACAGACATGATAAGTAAAATAATAAATATGATCAGGTTCTGAAGAGTTGTATCTACAATTAAATCCCAGCGTCTTGTTTTGTATCTATCCAGATCAAAAATCCTGTTAAGATTAAAAATCTCCATAAAACCTCTTATATTCAAGATTAAAATGTAATTTTATCATATATAACGTAATAATGCAAGTTATTTTTAGAATCTACTTCATCTCTTTTAGCATTCTTTCATATTGAATGCGGGGAGTTTTTTCATTCAATTGGGTATATGATTTTATGGCTTGAGATTTATATTTCTTTTTATTTGTCAGTTTATATAGGTAAAAGTATATTTGAGCTGAGTCTTCAAGGGGAGGTGATTGTTGAAGAAGAAGATTTAGTTCCTTCTCACTTTGTTCATTATTTTTAAGGCCAAGGATAAAGAAATAATGAATATTTGCTTTTAAAAGCAAGTCTTTTCTTTTTATTCTAACTGCAATTCTTTTTGCGGAATTAATAAAGGATAGTGCACTCTTTATGTTATTTGATTTTATAAGTACTGATGACAGGTTTATACTGCATGAAGCGACCTGGGGTTCCATGCCTATTTCTTTAAATGTTTTTATCGCACGTTTATAAGCAGAGATGCTGTTATTAATTTCCCCGGAAAGATAATGAAAATTCCCAAAACGCATGAGACACGCTGCGATTCCGCGTTTATTACTGAAATTTTTCGAGATATCCAAAACTTCCTGATAAGCTGTCCGGGCTTCTATAAAGTTTCCCTGGTACAGGAATATATCGCCCTTGTACATCATCCCGTAAATTAAGCCAAGCACACCACCTTGTTCTCTTGAAATATCCAGGGTTTTTTCTATGAAATTCAATGCTGTGTCATATTTCCCTAAATACAAATAGCAGAAACCGGTTCCTAAATATCCGAGGTACCTGTAGTTGAAATCCCCCATTTCAACAGATAATTCGGTAGCTTTTTTATAGTACTTCAACGCCTTCTCATACATTCCTAAATTTGCATACAGGTTCCCAAGAGATTGTGAATTGCTTTTCAGAAAGAATTTATTGTTCATTAATTTCCCGAATTTTTCGGATAGTTTATAATATTTCAAGGCTTTTATATGATCACCTTTTTCAGAATAGATAAAAGCTAAATTATCATATGCTCCGGAGATTCTTCCGTAGTTTTTAGTGTTTTTTATCACTTCTAAACTCTCAGCATAAAATTGTTCAGCTTTTTTTAAATTCCCAAGATAGAAATTAATAGTGCCTTGGTAATTCAATGCTTCGCACTGTAATTCCGAGAGATGTAACTCCTGAGCGAGTTTCATTCCTTTATCTATTAATTTTAATGATTCGGGATACTGTAATTGCAGCCACTTTATCCGTGAGAGATCGAGAATACTTTCAGCAAGGGCTTTTTTGTCTTTTAACTGAGATGATTTTTTATATGCATTCTTGAAATATTCTTCTGCTTTATCTAGGTTCCCGGTAATATGACTTGCGTTACCCAATGCAGTTAATACTTCAATGACTTTATTTGTTTTGCTGAGATATTTCAATAACCGTTCATAATAATCAATTGCTTCATGATTCTTGTAATTTACAACTGCATGATCACCCGCCATCAACAGGAATTCTTTTGCCTTCTTTTCATTTTCTCCTTTTTCATAGTGGAAGGCAATTGACCCGTAATTCTCTTCAAGATTCCCTTTAAAAATTTTCTCCATCGATTTCCCGGCAAGAAGATGAAGCTCCTTCAGTTTCTTTTTCATCTGCATTTCATAAATAGTGTCCCGGATGATTACATGCTTGAAAATATATAGAAACTCACTTAAGGGTGACCAGATCCCTTCTTTTTCAATATCCTTAATGTCAGATTTAATATTCTTATTATCCTGCAGCATTTCTGACAGTACCCTGACAGGTATTTCTGTTCCGAGAACAGAAGCGGTCTTTATAATCTGCTTAAGCTTACTTTCTAATCGGTCAATCCGCGCTATGATTATATTGGAAACTTTATCCGGGAGATCAAACTTATCCGTTTTTAAATCAAGATGCGAATATTTATCTTTTTTTAAGCTTCCCGTTTCCCGCAGATAAAGAATTATCTGCTCAATGAAAAACGGGTTGCCTTGACTTTTTTCATAAATTAATTTGGATAAATTCGAAGAGACTTCTGAGTTAAGAAGAGTTTTAATCATATTAATTGATTCACTCTCCGCTAAATGCTCGAGAAAAAGGCTGTTAATATTTGTTATATCAAGCGGCAATCTGTTAACTGAATTATCATCATTTAGACGGGAAACAATTAAAATGATGAAAGGGAAGTTATCAACATTCCTGACCAGAAGATTTAAAAATTGAATCGAGTCGGGATCGATCCAATGAACATCTTCAAAAACAAGAACAGTTTTCCGGTTTAGACTTTCAGCTTTAATTAAATTTTTTAGTCCGAAAAGGATATTATCAAATTTCTCTTTTGAAGAAAGCAGGTCAATGATTGAATTTTTCCAGGGAATATTCAAGAGCTTTGCGAAGAAAGGCTGTGACCTGATTAATTCCTTCCTGATATCCTCACCCTTAATTGATTTATGAAGCTGTTTAATTTTTGTCAGGATATTCTGTTTCTTCTTTTCATTGCTAAAATTTTCGGATAGATTGAAATACTCCTTGAGAAATGTTATTACCGGGTTCAGGCTCTGCTTCAATATTTCATCGCTGGGGAAGGTGAATAAATTAAATTCTGATGTTTTTAATGATTCCTTCAATTCATAAATCAAACGGCTTTTCCCTATGCCAGCCGGCCCGTCAACGTAAACAACCCCTGCGAATTTACCGCTAT
>JAQVHJ010000254.1 GCA_028696285.1 bacterium | reverse complement strand
TTATTTTTTTCGTGTGGACTTGTGGACCCAGGCACCAACAGATATAAAAAAAATTTGCTTTTTGCGATTTTATATGTTATAATATAATGTTTTTTTAATTATAAATGGATTAATGCTTAGATATGGCGATTTCTGAACAGCAGATTGAAGAGATTCGAGATAAGAACAATATAGTTGATGTCATTGGTGATTACCTGAAACTGAAGAGAGCCGGGGCTAATTTTAAGGCTATCTGTCCGTTTCACTCGGAAAAGACTCCGTCATTCCTTGTTTCACCGGCCAAGCAGATTTTTCACTGTTTTGGCTGCGGGAAAGGCGGGAATGTTTTCACTTTCATTCAATTGATTGATAACATCAGCTTTTATGAAGCAGTGAAGAAGCTTGCAGAACGCGCGGGTATACTCATTCAGGAGGAAACCTCTGAAAAGGTAAAGGAAGCAACATCCATCCGGAAGAGGTTATATGAGATCAATCAGAAGATTGCCAATCTATATAATCAGAATTTAATAAGGCAGGGTCAGGAATCTCCGGCACTTACCTATTTACAGAAACGGGGTATTACATCTAATATCATAAAAAAATATCAATTAGGTTATGCCGGTAAATTATCCGGCAACCTGTTCAAGAAACTAGTTAAACTTGGTTTTACGAAAGACGATCTTCTTCTAACCGGCAACTTTTTTGAATCGAAAACCGGGGATTATACTGATCGATTCCACGACAGGATTATCTTCCCTATTTTGGATATTTACAATAATGTTATGGGCTTTGGAGGTAGGATCTTTTCCGGAGAAACAGAGACAGCAAAGTATATTAATTCTCCGGACTCTCCTGTTTACAATAAGAGCCGGACACTTTACGGTATTCAATTTGCAAAGAATGATATTCGAAAAGAGAACAAGGTCTTTATTGTTGAAGGATATTTTGATGTTATAACTCTTCAGGAAAATGGAATTTTAAATGTGGTGGCGTCTTCCGGGACTGCCTTAACCCCGGAACAGATACATTTTCTGAAAAGATTCACTGAATATTCCACCTTGATCTACGATGCCGATTCAGCAGGGATTAATGCGGCTATACGCGGGGCGAAGCTCTTTGAGGATGAGAACCTGTATGTTGATATTTTAAGTCTGCCTGAGAATGAGGACCCTGATTCATATCTCAGGAAACATAAGAAGGACGATTTCCTGAAACTGACTTCAAAGGCAATTGACCTGTATGCATTTCAGCTCAAGAATATTTTCAAGGGTTGTAACAAAGAAGTTCAGCAGGAAAAGATCAAGGCTTATAAGGATTCTATTCAGGTAATTAAGGATATCAAGAATCCGATTATTCTTCAGAATAGTATTCGATTGATAACCGAATTTTTTGGTATTGAAGAAGTTGCGGTGCGGAAAAGTCTTTCAAAACAGTTAAAGTCATTCTCCTCCAAGTCAACGTCCTCTAAATCGGAAGGAGAGAATAAAACACTCCCTACTTCTGATATTATTGATGTTACATCAGAGGAATTGATCAGATCTCTATTCGAATACCCGGAGAGAATTTCATTTGTTGAAAGCAAGATTAAACCTGAATTCATTCAAAACAATGAACTTAAAGATATCTTTATAAATTTATGTAAGTATCTGAAGAAGCATCATAGTTTCACATTATCATCTTTTGTCGATTCACTTGAAAATTCAAATCTCCAGGAAAAGGTTACGGAGATTGCTGTAAAGGATGTTAAAATTGATATCGAGAAACTTGACACAGCCTTCTGTGATTATGTAACAAAACTACAGAAGAACTCGCTCAAGCTTGAATTGAAACATCTGGAAAATGAAATGAAGGAGTTAAAAAGGAATAAGGATCCAAGGCTGCCTTCGGTAATGCAGAAGTATCTCAATCTCAAGAAGACCGAAAAAAATAGAATGGATGAGAATGTAAAAGATTTAATAAAACTAAAAGAAATCCAAAGGGATTTTAATAATTTGGCCTGAGAGGAGGTTTTCATTTATGGCAAAAAAAGTTAAAACTGTGAAGAAAAAAAGTGTTTCAAAAAAACCTGCAGATTCTAAGAAATCCGTAACAAAACCGGCAAAGAAAACAACACTGAAAAAACCAACAAAAAAGGTTAAAGGCACAAATTTGAAAAAGAAACCGGAAAGGCCGAAAACAAAGCTAACCTCAACTGTGAAGAAGAAAGCAAGGGTTATAAAATCATCAAAAACAGAAAAGAAACCTGAAAAGAAGAAAGTAACTTCCGGCAAAAAGGTGAAGGTTACAAAATCAACCAAGCCGATCAAGAAAACAGTAAAAAACCCTACGCCTCCAAAGAAAAAAGAAAAAGTTGTTAAAGTTACTAAACAGATTAAGAAAACTCCGAGCATAAAGAAAAAGGAGACTAAACCAAAAAAAGTTCAGGATAAGAAGAAATCCATTTCCAAATCTCCTGTTCCCAAGAAAGCAAAAGCAGTAAAAGCTTCTTCAAAGACCGTAAAGAAGCCGGTAACTAAAAAGACTAAAACTGAAAAAGTGAAACCTGTTTTAAAAAAGGCCTCTCAGAAGAATAAATCATCCGAACTGAAAAAGAAAACAGAACCTAAAGCAATTAAAAAGAAAGCAGTAAAAGAAAATACTTCCTCTGTACCAAAGAAAAAAGCACCCGTTCCTTCCGGAAAGAAACAGGAAGTTGCCAAACTTAAGAAAATGAAACTTCCAAAAAAGGATCATGAAGAGATTGACCTCTACGAAGAAGAATATGAAACTAAGGGTGGGAAGAAATCAAAGAAGAGATTGATTACAAGAAAAGCTCTCAATGAAATCTTAAAAGAAGTAAAGTCATTTGAACAGATTTCCTATTTTGAACTGAACAGTATTATTCCTTTAGAATTCACTGATCCAGAAATTCTTGAAAGGATCTTTGATGACCTTGAGAAGCATAACATTAATGTAATGAGTACGCGTGAACTAAATCTTCCTTCAAATAAAATGAAAAGGCAGATGAAAGAGAAGGAAGCTCTGAATGATGTTGATAAGATAGAAGAGCGAAAAACAAGCGACCCGCTTTATCTTTATCTGCGTGAAATGGGTAAATATAATCTTCTTACCCCGGATGACGAAGTGAAGTTGTCTGAGACTATAGATAATGGCCGTAAGAATATGATCAAGCTTATTGCTCTCACAAAATCTAATCTTAAGGAACTATTGGAATTAAAAGATAAGTACCTGAACGGAATCAATGAAGGAGAATATAAAATTGAAAAGGTTTTGATCCTTGATAATCTCTATGACCTTAACGCAGATATGAAGAGGAAAGAAACAGAAAAATTTATTAATAATGTCAATAAGATTGAAAAGCTATACAATCAGCTTTTAGATTTGAAAAAGGCAAGTGAAAAATCTTCTAAGAAAAAGAAAGTCGTTTCGTTTTCCGACAATAAGGATTTTTTAAAGTATCAGAAGAATTTGGATGTATGCGTAGCCAAGTTAAACCTCTCTGATGACTTCCTTTTCAGAATAACCGAAAACCTTAAGAGTGAGTTGAGGAAATCAAAGTTCCTTGAAGATTTCTATTCAAAAAATGAACTAAGGGATATCCTGGGTGATGTTACTAAAACCCAGACCAAGGTTGTTGTTGCAAAAAAGACAATGGTAAATGCGAACCTGAAGTTAGTCGTCAGCATTGCAAAGAGATATGTAAACCGGGGACTTTCCTTCCTCGATCTTATTCAGGAAGGGAATATCGGGTTAATGAAAGCAGTAGACAAGTATAAGTATAAAAAAGGGTACCGATTCTCAACCTATGCAACATGGTGGATTCGCCAGGCGATAACAAGGGCAATTGCAGACCAGGCACGAACTATCAGAATTCCTGTCCATATGATTGAAACGAAAAATAAGCTCGCAAAGGTAATGAAAGACCTGATCAGAGAGAAAGGACGGGATCCATATCCTTCAGAGATTGCCAAGAAGATGAATATCTCTGTTGAGAAAGTAATCGGAATCCTTGAAACTGTTAAAGACCCCGTTTCTCTTGACATGCCCATCGGAGAACATGAAGACAGCGCTCTCGGTGATTTCATTGAAGATAAAGAAGCTCAGAATCCTTCAAAGAGCGTCAAGCGGTTACTCCTGAAAGAACGTTTAAAACAGGTTTTGAAAACACTCACACACAGAGAAGGCGAGATCATTAAATTACGTTTTGGACTCGACGGTGACTCGGCAAAAACTCTTGAAGAGGTCGGTGAGATTTTCAAGGTTACCCGTGAAAGAGTGCGGCAGATAGAAGCAAAAGCTCTAAGAAAATTAAGACATTCAACAAGAAGCAGACTCCTAAAGGAATTCTTTGAAACGGATTAAGGTAGATTAATATGGAATCAAAAGTAAAAAAAATTATTTCACAGGAATATATTGAAGAACTCGATTCAAAGATATTTTCAATTGATACAGG
>JAQVHJ010000253.1 GCA_028696285.1 bacterium | reverse complement strand
TTCTGCAGTCTTCTTCTTCAATTCAAAATTTAATGTTGTAACAACATTCGCTGCAACACCAACTGCAGTAAAAGCTTTTGCGTTATAGTTTGAATGAGAAACTTTAACATCATGGAATCCTACACGAATCCCGCCGATGGTATAAAAGCCATCCTCATCCGTAACGACTTTTATATTTAACTTTTCAATCTCAACTACCGCTTCAGCGATAGGTTCTTTGGTTTCCTCATCAAAGACCTTTCCTTTTAATATACCCTGAGGTTCGGCAAAAACCGAAACTACTGAAAATAAAAGGGTCAGCACTAAAATAGTGCAGATGGCAAGGTGTCTATTTTTCATCAACAACCTCCTTGATTATAGTTTTTATTATTATAGCATATAAATAAAAGAAAAGTCAAGATTTTTTTTATATTATATTTATTGATATATTATATATTTCTTAGTTACCTAACTTAAACATTTTTACTTAAATAAATTTGCAGAATCGAGATATCTGACGGTGTTATCCCGGGAATCTCAGATGCCTGCCCGAGGTTCGACGGTTTAATTCTCTTGAACCGTTGAGACGCTTCAATACGTAATCCGGGAATTCCTCCATAATTAATCTCTGAAGGGATTACGGTCTTTTCAAACTTCTGAAACTTCTTTAAATACTGTATCTCCCTCTGAATATATCCTTCATATTTCACTTCTGTCTGAACAATTTCTAAAATATCATTTGAAACGTTGAATTCAATCCCGAAATCTATCAGTTGCTTAATCTCTATCTCGGGGCGTTTAAGAAGGTCTAATAGTAATAGTTTCTTCTTGATGGGAACTGAACCTGCATTTTTCAGTTTCTTATTAACTCCGGCATTCGGAGTTACGTAAGAATTCTTCAATTTTTCCATTATTTCAACATAACTTTTCTTCCGCTGCCGGAAGGCTTCTCCTCTCTTTTCAGATACCAGGCCTAACTCCATCCCCTTTTCTGTCAGTCGGAAATCGGCATTGTCATGCCTTAAAACGAGCCGGTATTCTGCTCTTGAAGTGAACATTCTGTAGGGTTCATCCACCCCTTTTGTAACCAGGTCATCTATCATTACTCCAATATATGATTCTGTTCTGGATAATCTGAATTCACCCGTATTCCGGATTGTTTTGACCGCATTTATCCCAGCAATTAATCCTTGGGCGGCGGCCTCTTCATATCCAGATGTCCCGTTGATCTGGCCGGCTAAAAATAAATTCCTGAATTTTCGCACTCGTAATGTTTCCGTTATTTGAAGAGGATTGACATAATCATATTCAATCCCGTAAGCCGGGACCTTCATCACTGCTTTTTCCAAACCGGGAATTGAATGGATAAAAGCTTCCTGAATATCTTCCGGAAGAGATGTACTGATCCCGTTGGGATAGACCGTATCTAAATTCAACCCTTCCGGTTCAAGGAATATCTGATGCCTGGGCTTATCTGAAAACCGGACTATTTTATCTTCAATGGAAGGACAGTATCTCGGTCCTACTCCCTTTATCATGCCGGTATATAAGGGGGATCTGTCTAAGCCAGACCTGATTATATCATGGGTTTTTTCGTTTGTATATGTGATATGGCACGGAACCTGATTTACTGTAATTTCCGGCGTTTGATATGAAAAGGGCTGGGGCGGGGAATCTCCGGGCTGTTCCTGTAACTTTGAAAAATCAATAGACGATTTCAGTAGCCTGGCTGGAGTTCCGGTCTTCAGCTTTCCCAATTCAAGACCAAGTTTATCCAATGATTTGGACAGATTGACAGACGGCGGGTCATTCACACGGCCTCCGGAAAATTTTTCTAATCCTATGAATATTGTCCCGTTTAAAAATGTCCCGGGGCATAAAACCAGAGCCCCGCAGGAATAACGTTCTCCCGAATCTGTTGTAATGGCTTGTATTAAATCTCCGGTGAAAATGATCTCTTCAGCAAAACCTTCAACTAACTTCAGGTTCTCTGTTGATGTTAATATTCTCTGAATATATTCTTTATATAAATCTCTATCAGCCTGAACCCGTAACGCTCTGACAGCAGGACCTTTTGACCTGTTTAGCAGACGGAACTGAATCCCGGAGTAATCTGCTGCCAAGGCCATCTCACCTCCAAGCGCATCTATCTCACGAACTAAATGGCTCTTGCCCAATCCTCCGATTGAAGGGTTGCAGGACATCTCTCCTATACGTGAGAGATCTGAACTTATTAAAAGTGTCTTAGCGCCCAACCTTGCAGAAGCAAGAGATGCTTCTGTTCCCGCATGCCCGCCACCGATAATAATTACATCAAAATTATTCACGCTCAAGAGAATACACCAAAGTAGAATATTAAAAACGATAAAATCAGAAGAATGATACCCATCGTTAACTTAATCCCGGGCGAGTCTTCCTTCCACACCTTCCCTAATTTTTCTGAAGAAATGCCTTTATAGAAAAGGAGAAAGATTATAACTAACGGTATAATAAACGACAAGTTATAAATAAAAATGAGAAAAACCGAGCGGGATCTTAAACCCGGATTTGACATTACCGCGGTCAGGGTCGGAATTAAAACCTGGCCTGTACAGGAAAATTCAAGGATCGAAACGATAAACCCGGTAATTACCGCACCGATAAATAAACTGTGCGATTTACCTTCCTTCTTGATTATCCTGTTTATTCTGTCCCGCATCTTCGTAGAGATCTGCAGTATCCCCTTCTTGAATTGTCCTTTGTGATATTGGTAATAATCATAAAAACTGATAATACTGAAAACCAAAGTTAATCCTCCCATAACTAAATACAGTATCTTACCCAAACCCGGTAAGAAGGAAAGACCACGCAATGCGCTGAACAATCCAAGACTTATCAAAAAGTATGTCACGAAAACCGATAAGGTGAAACCAATACTTACTACTAAGACCTGGCTCTTGTTCCGCCCCATTACTGTCAAATATGAAATGAAAAATATCAAAGTTGCAAATGCGCAAGGATTTATCCCGTCAATTAATCCGGCAAGAATAATAGTAATGTAGGTGATACCTTTGAAGGTTTCAATGATTTTATTCTGGCCCTTGTTTAAATTAGGCTCAACTAATTTAAGGGGGTTTATATCCTTTGCTATCTCAGCCTTTATTGCATTTTCAAGATTTTCATTGGTAAGGTCATTCTTGAGTAAATATTTATCCCCGATAAATACTGACGGAATCAGACCGGATTTCTCCTTAACTTTATATGTAATGAGAAATGCATTGAATAATGCAAGATTCTCCTCCCCTGCCGCTTCATACTTCTCAAGAACCAGGCCGGGGTATTTCTTTTTTAAATATTCAAGATGAGATGCAACCCGGTCGCAAACCTTGCAACCTGTCTCATAAAAATAAATCAGGTTGGGATGTTCGGTTCCCTGGGTATTATTCTCAATGTTTACACGTGTCCAAATCGGCCTATCTAACGGTTCCCCGCCGGTAAGAAGGTCTGGATATTTAAATTTCTCATCGGGGTGCTTATCTAAATAACCGGGAAGCTCTGCTTCTATCTGGTATAAATCAAAGATCTTCTCTCCCACGATGAAAATAGGGAATTCATTATTCTTGTCATTAAGCTGCTCTTCTATCGCTAAAAGAATCTCATAATTTTTCAAATGATTCACTTCAAAATACTTCGTGTCATAATGCTTCTCCGCCTGGATAGGCGGCCAGAATACATTCAGAATCTCCTGACAATGATCACAATTCAAATCATAAAACACCAGTACCTCTGCAGGAGATTCTCCAGATACATTTATCAGAAAACATAAAAATATAATTAAAACTACTGAAAATAATCTCTTCACTTCTTCACCTTTAAATGTTAATTTTAACATAATATACCTTTTTTTTCAAGTAAAAAAATGAAATAGGCGTTTCAGCATTTTTTTATTAAATTTATTCCGGTAAATTCGCAAACAAGATATTTATTTACACAACAATTTAAGCAAAATGAATTTATTCTAAATATGCTTGTAGGCCGTGGTTTTAACCACGGTATGCTGAATAAAACCATCAGGAATTTATTCCTGATATGGATTCCATCATCCGATTAATAGGACTGAAACAAGGGCTGAAGCCCGGATATTTATCTGTTCATTAACACCCAGGTAGATTGCCACGCTACGCTCGCAATGACATTACCTGGGCAGAGCAATGCACCCTAAGTGGTGCTATTGCCTACTTACATAAGAACAATAAATTGTTTAATTATTAATAACACCTAGGTAGATTGCCACGAGTTTCACTTTGTTCGACACTGACGCATCGCTTACGCTTGCTAGATCCTCACTCTGTTCAGATAACGCAATGACATACACACAACTGCAAATCATCTAACGTACTTAGTCATTGCGAAGAAGTTAACGAAGTTAACAACGAAGCAATCTCTATTTCGGTGAATGGTCAACGGTTAACGGTCAGCGGTAATAATCATTGTAAAATATAATAGTT
>JAQVHJ010000252.1 GCA_028696285.1 bacterium | reverse complement strand
TTTTCCTATACTGCTTTCATTCCTGTAATTGGGAATGAAGAAAGGTTCCTCTTCCATTTTAAATTCCGCAAGTAAATTCATTATAAATTGATTCAAACTGACTCCTTCAAGCAAAGCCTTCTCAACTAATGCCCTGTGAAGAGTTCTTGGCACACGGAGAATTAATGAATTCGCTTCTGTTCCCGTTAATTTATTTGTGGGTTTTTTTATCGGTTTTGTGTAGTATTTCTTTTTTTCTGATAACCTGTAAGAAATATACTGGTTCAAACTTAAACCCTCGGAACTTGCCGCCGATTTCAATTCTTGATGGAGTGTTTTAGGTAACCTGACTGTAAATCTCCCGCTGAATTCAAAATCAGTCGGGGCTTGAACATCCTTCCCGAAATCCAACGCGGTCTTTATCCAGGAATACTTTGCATCATTCAGATTCTTTATCAGTTTTTCTAAAGATTCCGCCTGTGTGTAGCACCCGGGAAGATCCGGAAACTCAGCTATATAATACCCTGTCCCCTTTTCCCTATACACAATAAACGGGTAATCCTTATCTGCTATTTTATTGACTTTCACTTTATACTATACCTCTTTCCTTTAAACATTCATACGCATCAATCACCGTATCAATTGTCATCTTACTCATTCCTGCGCCGCCATGCGGACGAACAATGGTGATAACCCTCAGATGATAGGGAAGGTACTCTTCATACTCGGTATTAATGAACGTAAAATGCGAACCCCTATCTGCGCCGCGTTCATAACCAAGGTGATTGACCAGGAAATTCTCAACCTCAGAATATGTAATATTCTTAAGCTGATTCCTGTCATAGATCTTTTTAATGAACTTCTTTACCTTACTCATTTAATTATACCATATATGATACCACTTTGTCAAGAGGAAAAATTAATATTTATAACTAACTCATCCCCATATCAAAAAAAGATCTCCTCATTATTGTCCAATCAGATTTTGTATAATTTGATTTTCCAATTAAGAATGCTGTTATTAATCTGTGATTAAATCTTTTTAGACTATCTGTTATATAAAATAATTTGTTAATAGATTCTCCTTGATAAGGATTTTTTAAATCAAAACAGGATTCATGAACAAAATTGTTTCTAAGATTAGTTATTTCATTAAATTTCTCTAAATCTATATGTAAATTGAAATGCTTTGCTAATGTGGGTAACTTATCTTCTTCATTTTTAGGAATTGGTGTTAATTTTTCCTGGATTATACGTCTCATTCCATCCATAATCATATATTCTAATAAAAATTTCTCAAAATATAATTCAATGTCTTTTCCACTTGAAAAGTTGAATAAAAATAATATGGAATTTATTCTTTTTTTATTTTCCTCAGATAAGTCATTCCATTCTTTTAGAGCTTTTTCCATAAATATTTTTACATTTTCAATTGTTATTATTAAATATAAGAAAGATTCCATCGGAACTTTTCCTATTACCCACCAATTTTCAAAATGCAATTTAGTACCATAAAGAAATGCAATACTATTTAAAATAAATGCGCCAATATTTAATCGAAATTCCTTCCTATTGTATTTTTTATTTAATTTAATTATATGAGATGATGGTAATCGATGTATATTAGCAGGTTTTTCCGAATTCTCAACCTTTTTTACTTCAAATGGAGAATGTAGTATTTTATTATTTTCTACTATTTTTATTTTTCCCTCATAAACCAAATCAGGATAAAGGTATCCATCTTTATTCTTATATTTGTCAATCCATTTAGTCTTTCTATCTTCATAATCTTCTTTCGGAAATATTTTAAATCCTTCAAATTCCAATGAAATAGGTTCGTATAAAAATCCAAATATTTCTTCTTCAATTATCTCATTATCATAAGTATTATAATTAAATTCCACTATCCACTCCCCACTTTCCATTATCCACTATTAAACATTCTCCTCAACAATTTTTATTTCTTCTTCTGTTAGTCCGTAGAGTTCATAAACGAGTTGGTCAATTTGTTTATCAATAATATCAATCTGTTTTTTATAATGATTCTTGTCCGGATCTGTTTTGGATTCATGATACTTTTTCTGTACTTCAAGCATTTGATCAACTAAATTTACTAAATTAGAAATAAAATCTTTACTATCTGGTAAAGGTATTGGAAACATTTTTGCATTTTGAATTAATATTTTTTGGAAAGTATATTTCAATGGATCTAAATATTTAAACTGGTGATAAAAATTCATGAGTTTTGAGTTTAATATTCCTAAAATATATTTTAAATTCACTTCACCTCTACTTATTATTGAAAAACCAATTTGAGTAATGTAATATTCTTTTTCTGTATAAACTGCAAATATTCTTCCTGGAATTCCACTTATTATCTGTCTAACAAATATTTTAGGATTTGTAAAGAATGCTTCTCTTCTTGGAGCAGCTAACCAATCTCCATAGCTGATGTATTCTTTTCCTCCCCATTCAACATAATATCTATTAATATCTCCCCCACTTATTAGTTTCTTATATGTTTCATTAAGTTTCTTAGTAGAGTGAAACACTCGATTCTTTATTTGTTCTTGAGAATGTCCTTGGTATTTATCATATGGTGTAATACCCAATGTGAAGTCACAAATATCATATAATTTAACTTCATTTTTATCTATTTTTTCTAACAAATCAATCAAATTATTATCAATGAATATATTAAATGTGTTAAAACTAAAGTCTTTCCAAATAACTTGATTAACATTTTTATATTTTTCACAGTTAGATTTTGAAATATAATTAATACTATCTTCTCTTTTGTAAATAAATAATCGTGTTTTTTGTTTTTTATCTTCAAATTTATTTATTGTAATAATACATGTCTCTGCATTTACATTTTCAAAAACATTATCAGGCAATTTTACAATATTTAAAATTCTAAATTCATTTAAAATTAATTCTCTTATTTTTGAGTATGAACTTTGCATAAGAATTGAATTGGGAATAATATATCCAAAAAAACCTTTAAATTTTAGAATGTTTAAACTTCTCTCAATAAATATTGCATACAAGTTAATTCGATTTGAGGTAGTTTTAAATGCTTTAAAGTAATATTTCACTAATCCTGGATCCAATCCCTTTATATCAACCCATGGTGGATTTCCGATGACGATGTCAAAGCCACCTGATTTCATGATTTCGGGGAAGCCGTCGGGACCGGCCCAGTCGAAGGCGTTGATCTTTCTTTTCTCGTCATCTTCGAACAGGGAAAGGTTCTGCCCTTTATAGAAATCACTTCCTATCAATGAGTTTCCGCACTTGATATTCCCGGACAGGTCCGGGAGGAGTTTGAAATCGGATATCTTGAAGAGCATTCCAGCGGATTCCTGGTTCTCATGTTCCATTAACTTCAGGAGCAGTGACAGCTTCGTTACCTCGACTGCCTGCCGGTCTATGTCCACCCCGTAAATGTTATTGAGCAGAATCTTCTGCTTCTCCGCAATGGTTAAACGGTAAGTGTTCTCGGATACCTGGTATATTATTCCGTCCTTCAGGGATTTTTCCCGTATCTTATCATCACCGGTATAGTAATTGAGATGATAATCGAGAAGATAACGATACGCGCCGAGGAGGAATGACCCGGAACCGCAGGCGGGATCAAGGATATGAATGGATTCGATCTGCTTGGGGGTGAGATTGCCACGCGCCCTTCGGCCGCTCGCAATGACAGTTTTATTGTCTTTTGATGATTCTGATGTTTTTTTAGATTGCCGCGTCAAACTGAGATTGCCGCGCTCCCCTTGGTCGCTCGCAATGACATTATTGTTGTTTTTACCGTATTCATTAATACCGAGGAGTTCACCGACGGTGTTTTGGACGATGTAATCCACGATGTACTGTGGTGTGTAATAGACACCCCCGGCTTTCCGGACTTCGGGTTTTTCTTCTACCTTTGCCTGGTGCCCCGGGGTCAGGCGTATTACCTTTCCCAAAAACTGTTCATAGATATTCCCGAGTATCTCAACACCGAGAACGGAAAATTCATACGGGCATGTGGGGTAATATAATCCCTTTATAATGGATTTCAGGATATGATCATCTATATTTAAATGTTCAAGGAACTTCTCCTGCTTAAACAGTCCCGCGTTATATTTCTTATCGGCTTTCCTGAAAATTTCCGTCAGATTCCCGAATACATTTTCATTTTCAGAGATCGCGGAAAGCATCCCGTAATCTTCCATCTGCCTGTCTTCGGCTATCCTCAGGAAAATGATCCTGTCTATGATCTTCTGAACTGCATAGTTCAGTTCATATATTGAAATGTCCTTATTCCTCAGGGCAAGCACACGCGCAAGACGCGCGCGCCAGTCCTCTATCAGCTTCAGAAACTCCTTATCAACTTCGCTTGTTCCCTTACCACGTTTCTTATCTTCAATGTACCTGTCAAAACTCCCCTTCAGAATAGCTTCCTTTGAAAATGTATCGCTGATAAATCCCCAGTTTTTAAGATACTCTTCATATTCACAGTAGAATATCCTGCCTGCACCCGCCTTATCCGTATGCCCCGGCTTGA
>JAQVHJ010000251.1 GCA_028696285.1 bacterium | reverse complement strand
TCCTGCAGCAAACAGAATTACTGCCGGAAAGGTTTAGTTTAGTGGCTATTTCAGATTGATTTAGATTGCTATATTTCCATAGAATATAAATGACAATATTCAGATGATCAGGATGATTTTTATAATCTTTCAGTTTCTTAAATTTCTTCCAGATCTCAGAAGTTGCTTTTTTAATTCTATGTTTTTGATTGAAATCCTTAGGTAATAGCAAAGGATCTACATATTTCTTCTTGATTTTCTCTATCCAGGACGGAGTTCCAAGCAAATATGCATACTTCTGACCGGCATGCGGCGAGCTCTCAAGTTCTTCATTCACCCAATCCTTAATCTTATGAATATTTGAAATCCCTAACCTTGATTTCACTGAACTCCAGTTAATCAATTCTGTTATTAATTCACGAGGTTTACCACCTTTTTCTAAGTAATACCAAAGCCCTCCTTGATATTCCTCAACCTTGTCAACAATCTTTATCCTCAATGCATTCTGATTGATATACCTATAAACATTTAGGTAATAATTGTCCTGATCTATTAATATTGCCTTATACCTTGAACGGAAAACCGCACCCTTCCGCTTGTAACGTTTATTATAGCGTTTGGCTAATTCTCCATTGAAATAATTCATCCCTTTACTAAGATTCCTAAAAGGTGTTTCAATAATAAAATGATAGTGATTCAGCATTAAAATCAAGGTGTGGAACTCAAACTTATATTTATTTTTAACATCAAGCAATAACTCAAGGAAATCCTGGAAGTCTCTTTGGCTTTTATATAGCCACAAATCTCCCGTTCCATGGCTCATAACATGATAAAATGCTCCAGAATATTCTAACCTTAATTGACGACTCATAGCAGCAATATTATAACCAAATTAGCTGAAAAAGTCAAATCAATTCAACCGATTTTTCTTGAAATCTTTGCAACCCGCGACAGATGACAGAGGCCGGCACCCTAATTTTAATTTCTAAAACTGCATCTACTTCTTTATTCCCAATCTTAATATCTGTACGCTGAAACTCAACCCCTTTATTGAATTCAATTTCTATTCTTATTTCCCCTGGTTCAATACGTTTTATATTTAGGTTATTTTCTATTTCGGGAATTAATATTCTTTCTATAACTTTATTATTTTCAATTGAATCTTCCCAATAAGCATTATATTTTTTCTCTTTCCCCTGATATACTATCACTTCTTTTACATAAGGAGGATGATTAACAAGATCATAATAAAACTTCATCATTCCAGCTGAATATTCTATTGCAGGAGAAATTAGAATATTGAAATAGTGATCAGTCAAATATATTTTATTTGGAATCATTGGATTAGTAGAAGGATCAAAAGGTTTTGTAAGATCTTTTCTAATTAAATCAGGTTTCCGAATATCAATATTTTCAATGTAATAATTTCCATAATCACTAGAGCATTCCCACCAATCATTCAGACTTAAAGGATCTAAAAAAGGATAATAATTTCCAACATCATTGATTGAATAATAAAAAGAAAATGGAGGTTCCAAGCCTACCCAAATCCATTGAAGATCAGGAAACATTTTAGTTAGTTCAGTTTCTGGTTGAGGATTGGCGCTAGAAAGATTACCTTGGAAACGATTAACTTCATATGCTAAATGTGCCATTTCATTAAATATTATTACTAAATCCGACCATTCTCGAATACTATTACCATTTGATAAGTTTAAACAATTATCTTTACAATACTCTTCATAATCATCAGGGGGATAAATATGACCATCATGGTGGACATGGGAAGGAACAGATAAATCTTGGAGTAAATGTAATGATTTACCAAGATATTCATATGCTTCAATTTTCGATTCATTAGTATAATCATATAATTCAATTGCTCCTTTCCATCTATCTGTTTTACAATAAGTAATTGCATCTGGGTAACCTACTAATCCAGATGGATCTGTATATGGATTATAAAAGTGCTTTAGACAATTAAAAAAGGGTTCATCTTCTGTTTTACTACCATTTTTTATATTGTTTAAATAACCAAAATATTTTAGTTCTTGATATGAGTTATCAATCAGCAAAGAAGCATTTTCTGTTAATGTAGTATGAACAGATACATTATCATGACATAATACTGTGTGAGGTATTAAAATAAATATAATTAACAGTACTTTAAAAAAATTATTTTTATTCATTTTATTTTCTCCATCTTTAATTTTCCTTTTTTCCACTAGATATAAATAATCCAATAATGTATCCTAAAAATGCTCCTCCTCCACCGTATAATACAAAGGAGGTTATTATAAAGTAAACTAGATTCCCAATAACTCCAAAGTATTCAAATGTTCCAAAAATACGATCTAATATTAAAATTGGAATAAATAAAGGAATTGCTAATATTAATCCCCATTGTGGATATCCGAAAAAAGCTTCCTGAATATAGGCAATAATTAAAGGAATTATTCCTGTAATTGTAATAAAAATTACGCCTATTACCATTCCTGTTTTCCATAAATTTTTCTTTTTAAAAGGAGATTTGCTTAAACTAATATAAATACCAATTGAAATAAACACTAAAATTACTACTAAAAAAATAATTAATAACACGATAAATCAACCTCTATAAATATTTTTTAATAATTTCTATTTCTGAAAATCTTTTTTAATACTGATTTTCTTTTTCCTTAGTTCTAAAATAGCTAATTCCTTAATCTTCTTATCCTCGGTTGATTTCTTCAATTCTTCAATCGCTTGAGGACTGCCATCCTTTCCTAGCTCCTTAACCGCCCATATTTTAATCATTGATTCTTTATTCTTTAAGCAATCTGCTAAAAAAGGTACTTTTTCCTCTTCAGTAAGATTTTTAAATTCTATTTGTTTTAAAGAAAGTAAAACTTGTGATTTATATTTCTCATTAGGATCTGTTAATATTTCTTCCAATATTGGAACTGCTTGCTTATCTCCAATAATACCGATAGCTTGAATTGCATTTGTTTTTTCCTCTATATCTTTACTCTTTAGATATTTTAATACAGTTGAAAAGCCCTCTTTATTTCCTAATCGACCTAATGATCCAGCCGCATGTATTTGGATAATTATATTTTTACTCTCCTTTAATTCTTTCTTTAATATTGGAATTGCTCTTTTATCTCCCATTAGACCTAAGCCTATTATTATTGCACTTTTTCTATGCGTATCATTGGTTTCTTTTAACACATCATGAAGAGGTTCGAATCCTCTTTTATCACCAATCTGACCTATTGCAATGGCGACAGAAATAGCAATTTCTTTTTTTTCAGAATTCAACAATGGTATTAAATGTGGAACAGATTCTTTAGCTTCTAGATATGTAAGTGTTTGAATAATACAATATTGTTTCATCCAATCATCAGTTTCTAAAGATTTTATTAGCAATGGAATTGCCGGATCACCAATCTCAAGTAATTCTCTTCCTGCAGCATTACGTTCATGTCTGGGAATTTCTGTGCTTAATTTATCTATCAAAAATTGTATTCTGTGATCGGATTTCTCTTTCGCTTCATTATATAATGCATATACATTATTTGAAAAACAAACAATTAGTATAATCGTAAAAATATAGATCTTTAAAAATTTCCTTTTCATAATATCCTCCATCTTTTAATTTTATTTTATTTTTTCAAGATAAAACTCCGCCTGCTGTACATACTTACTGTCGGGATAATTTTCGATTACTTTATCAAATTCAATCTTTGCCTGGCTGTAATTCTTAAGATTAAAACAGCATTTTCCTATCTGGAACTGACTGACGGCGCAAAGAGCGCTTTCATTATAGTCGGTTATTACCTTTTTGTACTCTTCAATTGCCTCGGTATAAAAATCACTCCCGTAAACGGAAGCTCCGAAGTAATAACAGTCCCCAAGCCACTTCTGTGCATCGTCTGCAATATCTGATCCGGGATAGCCGCTAATAACCTTACGGAAATTCTCAATCGCTTTATCGAATATGACTTTCTCTCGATCCTCCCCTTTAAGCTCTATCACGTCCCATTTATAATAATAACACATACCTATCTCAAAATATGCCTTAGGAACGAAAACATATTCCGGGAACTCATTAACCACCCTCTCAAACACCCCAATCGCCTCCGAATATTTATATTCTTCAAATAACTCCTTTCCACTATTGAACAGTTCTTCCGAAGAAACATCTCCGAAAACTGAAATGGAAAACAATAACAATATCGATAAGAAGGCAATAAATCTGTAATTCTTCATGCTTACTTCCTCTTTTTATAGAAAATTTAAGTCAAAATAACAAACTTTTCCATCAATTACGTAAAGTAAATGGGACTTCAGATAAAACCGTATAACGAAATTATTGAAAAGACTTACTAAGATTAATAAAAAATTATCTATGCCCTTATTCATATTATTCACCTGATAAGTTACATAAAAAATTATAGCAAATAAAATATTAAAAGTCAAGAATATTCAGGGACGGTAGTTGAAAAAGTTGAATTTTTGTTAATTTTACAAAGTTTACAAAACCCCAGAGAAGATATTTCTCACCGCAGAG
>JAQVHJ010000250.1 GCA_028696285.1 bacterium | reverse complement strand
GTGGTTTGCCCGAAAAAACCTTTTACTACACGTGTATGGCATTGTGTAAGCATGGTCGGAACAGGATCCTGTTTTGCAGAAAATTCAAAAAGTACAAAATCCTCTTTATGTGAATCCTGGACATTTGCATAATTACTTATATCAATATCCGAATATTCATAAACATTTATATCTGTTATCAATTTAAAATTATTGAATGCAAAACATCTGTCAAAATTCAATTTTGTTGAATAATTTACATCTATCGGAGTCTTGTCAATTTCCGGTGGAACAATATCAACTCCAAATGCGCTTAAACTGATATCAAGCGTATCGCACGCAGAACACATTGCAAATAAGAATCCTCCGTTCATGACATATTCCCTTATTTTCAATGCTACCGCCCCCTTCAGTTCCTGGGCGGTTGCAAATCCCAACTCCTTCATTTCATTTTCAGTCCAGGCTACTCGCTTCTGATACCAGAATGCCGTGTGATAGTTCCTGTAGAACTTCCCGTATTGACCTGTGAAATCCTCATGATGCAGATGAACCCAGTCATATTTCGATAACTGTCCTGACAATACTTCCCTGTCGTATAACTTGTCAAAAGGTATTTCCGCATATTCCAATACAAGGAGAACTGCATCATCCCAAGGTTCAGACAAGTCATATTTCTCACCCTTCAAATAACTCTCAAGCGGTGTATAAACTGCAACCTTAGGCGCTTTCTCAAGGATTACCTTCTCCATATTATTCTCATCAATTACCTTGTAAATTTGAACGACCTCTTCGGGCGATACAACTTCAATTTTAACCCCCATCAGAACTGCTTTCTGTCTGACTTCCGGAGAGTCGGGAAGAAGGAATGAACCGTACCGGTAGTTTAATAACCATTCACAAGGCTTTTCATAAGTTTTTAAAACCCAGTACGCCAAACCGTATGCCTTTAAATGATCTGTCTGAACTTCATCCATCGGAACAAGAATGTCTGAATTTACATTAATAATTAAGATCGAAAGAAGAAAGAATATTGTCAGGAGAATTTTAATATTTCTCATTTTTAACCGCGCCACTTTTTCCAGTTATTCCAATAATACATCTGAAGAACAGGAGAATGTATCCTGTTTATTTCTACTTCCTTAATCTTTGTATCGGGAGAAAAGATAAATAAAGTCGGAACTACATCCTCATCAAGGTATCTTGTAGGAACATTCAATTGAATCTCTCCCGGATCAATCTTCCTTGCAGATGCCATGTTAAAACCCCAAAGACCAAATGTCGGGACATATGTATTTAATGGGACAA
Source organism: bacterium (assembly GCA_028696285.1). Taxonomy (GTDB): domain Bacteria; phylum AUK180; class AUK180; order JAQVHJ01; family JAQVHJ01; genus JAQVHJ01. The sequence continues at coordinate 3,263 of JAQVHJ010000250.1, read as the reverse complement.
CATATTCAAATATCGATTTAAGCGTCTGATGAATACATGAAAATGCATCATTCGAGAGGAATGGCGAGGTGGATTGAGTAATGATGATCCCGTCCGCAGAAAGACGATGTGATAAAAGCCGGTAAAACTCCTGGGAATACAGTTTGGATAAACTGTAATTATTCGGATCGGGAAGATCTATTATAACAACATTATAAAACCGGTCATCTCTCTCCAGGAACTTATATGCATCATCAATGACTATCTCTAATTTGGGACTGCTTAAAGAATTCTGATTAAGTTTTTGCATTACAACATTCTCTTTACAAATAGATACAATCTCTTTATCAATATCTACGAGCCTGACACTCTTTACTTCGGGATATTTCAAAACCTCCCTCAGTGCAAGCCCGTCGCCGCCACCCAAAATAAGAACATGCTTCTCTCCCGGAACAAGAGACATCACCGGATGAACCAAAACCTCATGATACCGGTATTCATCAAGTGAAGAAAACTGAAGGTTCCCGTCTATTATCATGCGGTAGTCTTCTTTAAATTTAGTAAGAACGACATTCTGATATTTTGTCTGTTTACTCCAGATAATCGTGTTTTGATACAGCTTCCCCGTGAATCTGATTGTAAGTTTTGAAACATTTATTCCGATTATGAAAAGAATCGCAAATACGGTAATGGTTACCCATTTAATATAACTTTTGGTTTTCAAAATATCTTTAAATACAAAAGCATTTGTTATTGCAATGCAGATATTAAATAAACCCATTACTATTCCTGTCAGTCCTATACCCAAATACGGAAGCATTAATAAAGGAAATACTACGGAACCTATTAATGCACCAAGATAATCAAATGCAAGTATCTGTGAAACAGTAATTTTTAAATCAAAGTAGTTTTTCAGGATTCTTATCAACAGCGGAATCTCCAACCCGGTCAAAATCCCGATTAATATCAGAATAATGAACATAACCACAGAATATACACGAGTATAAGCAAATGCCCACATTAATATTAATGCAGAACACCCGCCTATAAAACTTATCAGGATCTCGGTAAGAATAAAATTATAGATCTCATTCCGCTTTATACTTGAAGATAAAAAGGAACCAAGACCCGCAGAAAACATAAATATCCCAATAGTAATCGAAAATTGATAAACACTATTACCAAGAAAATATGACGCAATAGCTCCTATCAGCAATTCATATACTATCGAACTGATTGCTATTACTAACGTGGAAATGAGTATTATTTTAACTTCAAATCTATTCATATATCAACAGCAGTATTATTCCCTGTCCGCGCGAAGTACTGCTTAAAAGTTATTTAATTAAAATGCAATTGAAAATGCAATAATTATACAAATACCAAGAATCATCGATCCCACAACAATTCCAACTGCAACATTCTGGTCCTGTTCCAATTCCTTCGTTAAAGAGAATGGTGTGACCCAATCATAAATTTTATAACCGATAATTGCTATTATGATACCTAAAAAAGAATATACTACAGTCGATATTAAGTTCCTGATCACAAGATACCAGGGAACATTAAAAATATCTCCGAACATAGTCGCCTCCTAAAAAAATATTTCGAGTTAGTTATTTCCCGCCACTGCTTGAAAATGAACTGGTGCTTGGAGAACTGGTTCTTACCGATGAAGAAGAACCTCCTCCTCCCATCATGCTCATTAAACAGCAGATTATTACTATGATAATTACAACTATCGTAAATATCGTGTTGGCTAATTTACTCCCCTTCGGCGGGGCGGGGATCGGAATTCCCAAAGCTGCATAGACCGCCTGTCTCGTCATGGAACGTCCGCGGAAAAACTCGATCTCCTTCTCGTTGTATTCAATTGATACACCGGAACCGTCAGTCATTTTGATGTCAATATAGTTTATTGCGGAATCAAGCTTAGCTTTCCAGGTCAATTCCCCTTCAAAGAATGCAAACTTAGCATCACCGGTCTCGTCAACTGTTCCGGAAATACCATCAAGGTCAACTACCTGGCCTTTTCTCAATTCACGAGGATTTATCGGACGCTTGGGACGAAATTCACTGTAAAGCATATACCCTTCTACATCACACTCTAACCATAAATATTCCCCTTCTGCTGATAAGAATAAAAACTCTTCCCAGTAATCAATCTCATCTTCATCTTCAAACTCATAAACCAAACGGCCGATTAATTCAAATTCCTTGTTATTGAATTTCGCAAGCTGCCCTAACTTAACCGGCATACGGGACGGATACTCTTTACGGCTTCTCTCTCCTACCTTAATCCCGTTCTCTTTCGTTAAATCAATCTCAGAATTACAGAATTCGCAAACAGTAACCTTTGTCAAGCTGCCTTTTAACTTTAAGGGTGCTCCGCAATTGGGACATTTAATCTCTTTATACTCAATTCCCAATTTTTCCTCCTTGTTTTTATATTATTATACAAGCAAATAAATAAAAAATCAAGCAGTTTTTCGGAAAAGGGAAAAGGTGCCGGCACAGGAGTTAGGAGTTTTAAACATAATATTTATGTTTAAATAGCAGCTCAATCCACATAAACACTATATTACAGATTTTCAATTTTCAATCTTCAATTCTTGGGTTCCTTATATCGTTCAAATCTTAAAATCAACTAAGTAATTCTTTCCGCGTGGGCCGCGGTTTCAATTCACATTCGAAAGCTCTTCAAGTAACATACACTTTTTGGTCCAGTATATCTCATATTAGTTAAATATCAAAAAAGGAAGTTTATCTCCGTGAGCTCCGTGTCTCCGTGGTTAAAATCACATTCAAATGCTATTCAAGTATCACCCGCACAAAACATTCGCAACAACATTTATAATGCTATATTCAAAATTTTAAATTTTCAATCTACAATCTTATATTTTCAATGCGAAGCTCTTTGGTTCCTTATATCGTTTTAATCTTAAAATCAAATAAGTAAATTTTCATCCTTCAGCGATTCTGCGGTTAAATAAATCTTCTCTGCGTCCTCTGCGCTCTCTGCGGTTAAAATTACATTCAATCGTTGTCTAAGTACCAATCTTTCTTGGGTTCTGTACTTCATAATCATCTTAAAGTAGATAAGTAAATTTTCATCCTTTTGCGCTTCTGTGGTTAAATAAATTCTCCGCGTCCTCTCCGCTCTCTGCGGTTAAAATTACATTCAATCGTTGTCTAAGTACCAATCTTTCTTGGGTTCTGTACTTCATAATCATCTTAAAGTAGATAAGTAAATTTTCATCCTTTTGCGCTTCTGTGGTTAAATA
>JAQVHJ010000249.1 GCA_028696285.1 bacterium | reverse complement strand
AATCATGGGATTCTGAAACAATTGCTGAATCAGTCACAGAATATAATTGGAAAAAAATTATTCAAGATAAATTATTGCCTATATTAGAATGAAAACTATTAATAAACCCAAAATAGCAGTAATTGGTCTTAAAGGCTTGCCAGCCTTTGGTGGGGCCGCCACCGTAGGCGAGAAAATTATTGAGCAATTAAAAGATAAATATGATTTTACCGTATATTCAACGTCCTCACATACACAACGTAAAACGGGAGATTATAATGGATATAAACAAATTGTGTTAAAATCATTTTTTATAAAAAAACTTACTATTCCGTATTATTATTTCATGTCTGCAATAAAAACAGTATTTATAAATTATGATCTTGTCCATCTTCATCATTCAGATTGGTCAATTATAATTCCATTAATAAAATTAAGACATAAAGTCATTCTTACTTCTCACGGCTCGCCGATGAGAATTGTTAATAATAATTTTAAGTATGGGAAAAAAGAAGAATCACTGGTAAAATTCTCAGAGAGAAAATTTCTAAAATATGCCGATACAGTAACCTGTGTATCAAAAGTATTGACTGAATATTTAAAAGAATTATATAGAAAGGATATTGTTTATATTCCCAATGGCATTTCTCTTGAAATGATAGATAAAAATACAAAAGTCCATGATGTTTGTGACAAAGATTATATTCTTTTTACTGCTGCAAGGATCATCCCCACGAAAGGATGCCATATATTATTTAAGGCATTAAATAAAATTGCTTATAAAGAGAAAGTTATTGTCATTGGTGATCTTGAACAAATTCCAGAATACAAAAATGAATTATTGGAGCTATCAAAAGATCTTAATGTTGAGTATAAAGGCTTGATCAAGGAAAAAAAAATCCTCTTAGAATATCTAATGCAAGCAAAATACTTTGTATTTACATCTTCTTTTGAAGCAATGTCCATGATGTTACTGGAAGCTGCTTCAGTAAAAACCCCTGTTATTTGCAGCGATATACCAGAAAATACGACAGTTTTTAATGAAAATGAAGTGCTTTATTTTAAGACAGATGACGTGGATGATCTGGCAAATAAGATTATACTGGCTGAAAATGATCCTATAAAACTCAAAATGATGGCTGAAAATGCATATAAGAATTTATCTAACAACTATAATTGGGAAAAAATCAGTAAGATGTATGACGAAGAATACAAAATACTTATTAACAAAAACATATAAATTATATAGAAATAAAAAATAGTATGTAAAATAAATATATGGATATAACATAAATGCTTATTAAAAATTATCGTATTCCAATTAAACAAATTGTTTTTTATGGATTATTCCCCTCATTTATAAAAAAATTCATTTACCGTTTTAAAGGGTATAAAATAGGCAATAAGGTCAAAATTGGCCTTGGAAGCATTATTCAGGGTGAAAACGTTACGATTGCAGATCATGCAACAATCGGTTTTGCCACCGTCATTAAAGGAAAGAATATCAACATTGGCAGATACGTTACCATAGCCTCCATGGTCTTTATTGATTCGGAACATATTTCAATTGGTGAAGATACCCGCATCAGAGAACAAGTATATGCAGGTGGATTAAGCTTACCCGATTCGGCATTGCATATCGGGAAACGCTGTCTGATCATGCAAAACACATTCTTGAATCCCACAAAACCCATTACTTTGGGAGATGATTCGGCAATAGGAGGAAATTGCTCATTATTTACACACAGTTCCTGGCTTTCAACATTAGAGGGATACCCGGTTAAATTTGAACCGATCACTATCGGGAAAAAAGTTTGGATCCCCTGGAATACCTTTATCACGGCAGGTGTAACGATCGGTGATAATGTCATTATTGGTCCGGGTAATGTTATTTCACGTGATATCCCATCAGATTCAATGGCAAACGGCAATCCCTTAAAGATCTATCCAAATATCATGAAAAGGGCCCTTCCCGTTGAGAAACGAGAAATAATACTGAACAAAATCATTGATGCGTTCTGTAAGTATCTTGAATATCACGACTATGCTATAAAAAGAGATAACGGAACAAATGCAGAAGTGATCAAAATATCAAAAGGCAGAAAGAACTATTATATTTTAATAACGGATATTTTTAATAAAGAAAATTCAATAAAAAAGATCAAATATGACCTGATATTATTTAAGGATTCTCCTGCTGAGCAAAACGAACAAGGGAGGATGATAGTTTCTTTATTTGATCTTAAAAGAATTGGAAGTACGGATACGGGAGAAGAATTTGTCAGATATTTCTCAAGATATGGTATTCGATTTGAGCGACTGAATTAAACACGCAAGGAGTTATGATGTTAGAAAAGCTTAGAGTTATTATAAGTAATATAAGGGAAAAAAAAGGTGACGCACCTTTAGAAAAGATCAGGGAAGAAGATGATCTTCGTAATGACATCGGTTTTGATTCATTTGACCTTGCGGAGTTGACTGTTCATTGTGAAGCCGAATTCAACGTAGATATTTTTGAAGACGGTATTGTAACAAGTATTGGTGAAGTGTTAGATAAACTGCATGAATAATTTATTTTGGATAGATCATGATGAAAAAAAAACATATCATGATCTGATAAATGATCTTAATGGAATAAATTTCAGATGGAGGTATATCAGAGAATCGGTTGCTTATAAAGTATTTCTATTTATTATTCACTCATTGGTCAACGATTATCCGATTGTATTGTTGGATGGCGATTTTTCAGATGATGAGATAATCAATAACGGTTTTTCTCTGGAAGAGATAATTAATAAAGAAAATATACACAGTAAAACGATAAATTCATTTGATGATATTAAAAAATGCTTTAACAATCTTAATAACTGGAGTATTACACTATTAACGTCAGGAACAACAGGTATTCCTAAAAAGATAACACACAGCTATCAATCTATTACAAAGGCTGTAAAAGTCAGCGATACTCATCGAGAGGATACATGGGGTTTTGCGTATAATCCCACACATATGGCGGGCATACAGGTGTTATTTCAAGCTTTATTAAATGCTAATCCGATGGTTAACCTTTTTCGGAAAGATCCCAAAACCATCATAAGGATCATCAACAAGTATGGTATAAGTCATATTTCCGCCACACCGACATTTTATCGGCTTTTACCCGCAAATATTGATTTTCCTCAGGTTAAACAAATAAGTTCCGGTGGAGAGAAGCTTTCGGAAAATTTTAAGAACAGATTGAAAAAACTTTTTCCGAACGCAAGGATCAGGAATATTTACGCATCAACAGAAGCCGGATCACTTTTTGCTTCAGAAGGAGAAGGTTTTTATATCCCCACGAAATTCAAAGATAAAATTCGTATTGAAGATAATGAAATTTTAATTCATCAATCGCTCTTGGGGAATTCCGATCATTTAACGCTTAATGATAACTGGTATCATAGTGGGGATATCGTTCAGATCACAGAGACCGAACCGAGATTAGTATTCCGGTTTATAAATAGAAAAAATGAGATGATCAATGTAGGAGGTTATAAAGTAAATCCTGAAGAAATTGAAGAGGAATTATTAAAAAACCATAAGATCTCAGCTGCAAGAGTTTATGGGAAACCCAACCCCATCTTAGGTAATATTTTATGTGCCGATATTGTGGCGCAAGGAATAAGCGAAAGGGATATACGTAGCGGGCTGAAGTTGCAGAATTTTAAAATTCCCAGGATCATCAATTTTAAAGATAAGATCGATTTAACCCGAACAGGAAAGACGAAACGATGAAACATGTATTGATCACAGGAGCTTCCAAGGGTCTGGGTCTTGATCTGGTGCAAATATTTCTTAAAAACGAATGGATTGTTTGGGGAATAAGCAGATCTACGACTCCCGAACTTGACATATTAATAAAGGAGTATCCACGGCAAATGAATTGGAGATCATTTGATCTTGGTGAACCGGAAAAAGTCAGGGAGATGATCTTTAAGGATTTTGTTGATATTAAGGTGCCTTTGAGCGGATTTGTGAACAACGCGGCAATTGCTTATGATGATATTATTACAAATTTACAAGTTGGGCCCCTGGAAAATATGTACAAAGTTAATGTTTTTACCCCAATGATCATTAGCAAATATGTCATTCGCAATATGTTGTATCATCGGATTCCGGGATCCATCGTACATATTTCTTCCATCAGCGCCCACACCGGTTACAAAGGACTTGCAATGTATGCTTCCACAAAAGGCGCTTTGGAGGCTTTTTCAAAAAATACAGCCAGGGAATGGGGAGTGAAAGGCATACGTTCGAATTGCGTTGTTGCCGGATTTATGGAAACAGATATGAGTGCTGTGCTCAGCGATGATCAAAAAGGACGCATATACAATCGTACCGCATTAAAAAAAGCAACAAGTATTAATTCCGTCGCGGAAAGTGTATATTTTCTTCATACGGAAAAGGCGGCATCGATCACCGGGCAAAATCTCCATGTTGATTCAGGGACGATATAATAATTTCTAGCATCAGGAAGTTGAAAGATTGTGTGGGATTTCACCGTAAAATGCTATAATGATTTATTATCAAGTCTTAAGAA
>JAQVHJ010000248.1 GCA_028696285.1 bacterium | reverse complement strand
CATAAGAGATACTTTTCCATTCTGCCCCCGGTTCTGTTAATATTCCCGGTGTTACACGGTGAGTTATACTGAATCCCGTATCTTCATCAATTCTATAAAGTCCCGGGAAGGTTCCGGAACTGTTATTAATAAAATAAACCCGGGTATTGGGACTGCTTGAAGAAGGAATTGCTGCGCAGACATCAGGAACATCTTCAGCATCCCCCATATTTACTGTCCAGTCAACTGCCTTTCCGTCCTTATCTATTTTCAGTAAGGTTCCATCACAACATGCGTAAAGATATGTCCCGAAAACATCAAGACCTTGAATTCGTGAAAAAGTTTTATCATCAAAAAAGATTTCGAAGTCTTTATCAGAAAGATCATCGAGTCCTTTTGAAATATTCAATGATCTTATCTTCCCGCTTGAATCGGAAACATAAACGATGCCGTTTGTTTCATCGCAGGCAATTCCATACGGGAAGTATAAATTTCCTGTATCAAAGCCGTATGTTCCGAATCTTCCCTGGAGATTACCCTGGTAATCAAAGAATTCGATCTGATGCCCGAAGTGATTCGCAACAGCAATATATATCTGTTGACCCTCTATCGATTCACCGGCTATAAAAACAGCATCGGTTCCATAATGAATGTGTGAATTATACTGGACAATTAAAGAGATTCTCTGGTTACTTTGCGCTTTAATAGTATAGCTGCCTTCAGGAAGAGGATCATCATAATCATTCCTCCCATTCCATGGAATCTCAATTTTTTCTTCAACCTTACCTGCAAATAATCGTTTAACGAGTGATTCGTTATTATCATATACTCCAATTGTAACATCAACCGCTTCATTCGGGGTATAAATAATCGTAGATGTTTCGGAATCACTGTTGAACGGATTAGGGATAACTGTCAGTTCTCCGGAAGCAGGTAATGTCAGCAAAAATAACAAACCCAATGAAATAATGATTGATTTAATTTTCATTTATCCATCTCCTTCAAAAATAACTTTGCAAATTCAAGGTCTATGGGATACGTGATTTTGATGTTGGAATATTTTCCCTGTGTTATCTTGACCTTCTCTCCAAGTATTTCATAATATGACGCATCATCCGTCCCTTCAAACCCCTCAGCCATTCCTGTTAAGTATGCCTTGTACAGTTTCTCAAGTTTAAATCCCTGTGGTGTCTGCACAGCAAACAACCTGCTTCTGTCAGGAGTCCCGTCAATGAATTCGGAATCATTTATCTCCTTTATGGTATCGGTTACCCTTAGTCCGGGAATACAGGCTCCGTACTGCTCAGTGCAGCGGATTATTTCTTTTACAAAATCAACGGTGATGAGAGGCCTTGCTGAATCATGAATGAGGATATTTCCGCATTTAGAATTCTTCGTAATATGATGAAGGGCATTCATTACTGAATTGCAGCGGAGACGCCCCCCTTCAATCATCCCTTTGAATTTAGGGATACTAAAATGAGATAAAATATCTTTTGTGATATAATCAAATTTCTCTTTCTTTGCAACAATGTAATATTCTTCAATCTCCGGTATTGATTCGAAAATCTCTACGGAATAGATCAGGATAGGTTTTCCGGAGATAGAAAGGTATTGCTTCTCTATCTCTTTTCCAAATCTTGTCGAGCTGCCTGCGGATAATATTACACCTGCAAATCCCATTTAGATTACAACCTCATCCCTTCAAAGAGATATTGATTTTTTAATTTCTGCAGACCTTCCTTGATCATGGTTGCGCGTACTTCACCGATACCTTCAATCTTTGTCAGTTCATCTATTGATGCACCAAGGAGTTTAGTAAGAGAGTTGTAGGTCTTAACAAGATTTTCAATAATGGGCGGGGGCAGCTTCTGGATTTTACTTAAAATCCTGAATCCCCTTGAACTGACAGAGTCATCAAGCTGCTTTATTGTAACTTCATATCCTAATGTCTCAATGATCGAAAGATTATTCATCTGCCCGGTAAATGCTATTGTGTTAAGATCTTCTTCTATATCCTTCAATTTATTAACTTTATCCGTTGTTGCAAAGTCCCTGATTAAAAATGCTGATTCCAAGGTTTCATTTACCTGTTCTCTAAGCCTCATTTTCAGAAGTCGCCCTTCAATCCCTAATTCAAGGATGTATCTCTCTACTTCTTCCTCAACCTGTTTAAGACGGAGATGCCGTGAGATAGTGTTGGCAACATCCTGATATGTTGTCATGTCCTTGAATTCCATGACAGATAATTCATATAGCCGTTCCTGAAGTTTACGTTTATAGTTTTCATAAGTCTGCATAGCCTGCTGCGCTTCCGATAATAATTCCGGAAGATCCTTGAGTGTATAACGGAGATTTTCAATGTAGATAGTAACAAGATGTCTCTTCTGTGAAATTGCAATTACGAGGAGCCCTGTCTGTTTTGCCATTCTCTCTGCAACACGATGGCGTGTGCCTGTTTCCATGGATGGTATTGCAATACTCGGATGGAAATGCGTGTTGCCGTAAAGGATCCTGGTCGCTTCTTCATTAATGACGATTCCTCCGTCCATCTTTGCAAGTTCATATAACTTGAAGGGGCTGAAATCGGTTTCAATTGTGAACCCGATCTCAAATAAATTCTTTTGATTCTCGGGATAACCAAGAATAATCAAACCCCCGGTTCCGGCCTGAACAATATAATCAATGCCTGCGCGCAACTGTGTTCCCGGGGAGAGCTTCTCAAGGGCAGTTATGAACTTCTGCTTTGTTTCCCTCTCTTCGGAATATTCTTTCTTGGTCTTTGTATCCATTCACTTCTCCGTTATTTTAAATGTTGAAATATATGAGAGACATACTTGACATAATTTATTTTTAAATTTTCACCTTTTAAATTACCGAGAGATTTTTTATTTCTTAATGGTACAATGAAATTATTGTATCCCTGCCTGTGCGCAGCTTTGACCCTGTCCTCTATTCTTGAGACAGGCCTGATCTCTCCGTTCAGACCGACTTCTCCGAGAACTATTGTCGGCTCAGGAAAAGCCTGGTCCTTGAATGCGCTCACTATTGCAGTCAGGACCGCAAGGTCAACAGCTGGTTCTATTACTTTTATCCCGCCCGTAATGTTAATGAAAACATCCATCGTCTGAAGGGGAAGATGAAGTTTCTTTTCTATTATAGCGATCATTAACGTGAACCGGTTAAAGTCTATTCCTGTACTTAATCTTCTTGGCATCCCGAAGCTGGTGGGGGAGACGAGAGACTGTATCTCCATTACCAACGCCCTGCTTCCTTCAAAGGCAGAAGACAAGGCTACCCCGGGAAGGGAGTTCTCGGAATCTGAGATGAGAACACCGGAGATGTCCTTTACTTCTTCTAAACCATTCCCGGTCATTTCAAATATCCCAATCTCATTCGTTGTTCCGAACCTGTTCTTGATAGATCTCAGAAGCCTGAAATAATTGTCACGGTCCCCTTCAAAATATAGAACAGTATCAACCATGTGTTCCAAAATTCTAGGACCTGCGATTATCCCGCCCTTGGTTATGTGGCCAATAATAAAAATTGTTTTACCGAGGTTCTTGGCAATGTACATCAAACGCGCTGTAGTTTCACGAATCTGCGAAACACTTCCGGGAATAGATTCAAGTTCTTCAAAATAAATCGTTTGAATGGAATCTATTATAATGAAAGAAGGGTCAATGGTTGTTATTGCAGATTCAATCTTCTTCATCTCAATCTCACTTAGAAGAAAAATCTCTGATGACTTTATGCCTAAACGGTTGCTTCGGTCTTTTAACTGACCCGGAGATTCTTCTCCGGAGATGTAAAGGACTTTTTTCCCTTTCTTTGAAAGCCTATCCGCTATCTGGAGAATCAATGTAGATTTTCCTATGCCGGGCTCACCGCCGATGAGAATAAGGGAATCTTGAAAAATCCCGCCCCCGAGAATACGGTCAAACTCTTCAATCCCGGTCTTTGTCCTGTGCTCACGGGAAACCTGAACATCGTCCAACCCAACGGCAAGATTCTCTGAAGAAGAGTGGAGTTTATTGGTTCTGCTTCGGGAATTCTTCTTCTCTGTAACAACAGTCTCTTCAACAAATGTATTCCAGTTCTTGCACTCCGGACACTGACCTAACCATCTTGAGGTTTGAAACCCGCATTCTGTGCATGAATAGACTGTTTTCGACTTCGCCATTTCAGAGAATTCCCATTATATTACTATTAGAATGTTATTATAACTTATTTTTAATAATATTTCAAGTAAAAACGTAATTATTTCAATAAAAAATGTGGAATTCCCACCCCCCCTTCCAAAAAACAGGGACGGTTCTTTCATTTTTATCATAGTGGAGAGTGGAAGGCGGAGAGTGGAGAGTGATGATGGAAGATGTGAATTGTGAACCGAAAGAATTTTCAACTACAGAAGCGTAAAAGGGAGATAGTTTTACTTAGTTGATTTTAATATGAGAATGATATACTGAACCAAAGAGCAGATGATACTTAGAGAGCAATAGGATGTAATTTTTCACCACGGAGAACACGGAGGTCACGGAGAAAATATATAAGATTGAAATTTTTAGATTGAAAATTGAAAAT
>JAQVHJ010000247.1 GCA_028696285.1 bacterium | reverse complement strand
ATCTCGTCAATCTCAGCGGAGTTTTATCTAACCTGGCTGTTGTTTATGATCATTATAATGATGAGAAAAATGCAGAAAAATATTATCTTGAAGCAATTGAAATAATGAAAGAATTAAATGACAGTCGAGGCCTTGGGTATGCTTATCATAACCTCGGAAATTTTTATAAAAACAGAAATAAGATAAATAAAGCTTTGAGATATCTCGATAAAGCTCTAAAAATAAGGATTTTTCTAAAAGATGAAAATAGAATAAATTTTACAAAGGTATTATTGGGATCCTGTTACATTTATAAAAATAGTTATTCCTATGCAAATAGAATACTGAAACAATGTGAAAGATATTTCAGGAGAGAAAATGATTATTTTGGCCTCGCATATACATTAATTCAAATCGGGAATTTATTTAAAAAGAAAGGAAATAAACAGGGTTTTGAGCAAATCCTTGCTGAACTGAAAAATATTTATATACAGACAAATAAAAATGTAAAAATCTTAAACATGATAAATTTACTTATAAGATAAGGATGCTCCCTTTTACTTTTTTGCTTTTTCTAAGACATTACATTTCTGTTCTAACCTTTATTCTATTTATCTGAACTTTTCAGATATTGTTTTGTTATTCTCCACCCCGGTCTGAAGACCGGGGTTACTTACCATAAACTCCTGAAGGATTAAAAAATATTAATATTAAACCAGATTGAGATTGAGATAGAGATTGAGACTTAATTCAGTATTATTAGCATTTAATACTTGTATTCAATAATGTTTGCGAAGCAAACCTTACCCTTACGCACTACTCTTACAGATTCATGACCAAGGTTACTTATCATCAACTCCTGAAGGATGAAAAAATATAAATATTAAACAAGATTGAGATCGAGATAGAGATTGAGATTAAGTAATCTTAGCATTGGAAACAATCTCGATCTGATATCTCGGTCTGATTACTGAAAATTCAACAGCGTTGAATTTTTAACCGCAGAGTACGCTGAGTACGCAGAGAATATTAAATCTTTAAATCTTAGAAATAGGAATTCCAATAGAAATAAACATTTCGGTTGAATTCTGTTTTTAGTAGCATTTCTGTTTCTGTTTCTGGCGTTTAGAAATTTAAATTTTACATCCCGTAGGGATAGAACGGTATTAACCCACCATTTAAATGGTGGGTGTGAATGGAAAAAAATGATTTTGCGAAGTTCATAATAATTTAATAATGCAAAACATTATTAATGTAATGTTTATTTGAAATTACATTTCGAATCAAGGATCACATATTTTAATCTGACGATGTATTATAATCATAAGACACGGGCGTTATCGCAAGATCTAGCAAGCGAAGCGAAGCGTCATGAGTTGCATGCAACCCGAAGCAATCTCAGATCGCAAGGGAGGCTATATAAATAACTGAACACAGCAATCTAAAAAAATGGAGAAAATTTTGGGAATATTACCTTGACTTATAGTTTAATATATGATAAAATTTTTATATAATATTTAAAAGAGAGGGGTATTTTGAAAAAATTTCTTTTAACAGCTTTTTTGATTATGTGTTTTTTTTATTTGGTTTTCGGTGGTTCCTTCACTGAGATTAACTCAAGTAGCTTAACAGGAGTTTCATATTCTTCTATAGTACTTGGAGACATAGACAATGATGGTGATTTAGATTTAATATTATCAGGAACTCCCGGTTCAGGAGGAATTTCAAAGATTTATCAGAATAACGGTACGGGTTCATTCACAGAGATTAACCCTGGCAGTTTAACAGGTGTTTATTACTCTTCAAACGCACTCGGGGATATAGACAATGATGGTGATTTAGATTTAATCTTAACAGGATATACCGATCCTGATTCGGTATCAAAAATTTACCAAAATAATGGTGCGGGTTCTTTCACAGAGATTAACCCGGGTAGTTTAACCGGTGTATTTAATTCTTCCATAGCTCTTGGAGATTTAGACAATGACGGTGATTTAGATTTAATCTTATCAGGAATTATCAGTTCAGAAATAATTTCAAAGATTTATCAAAATGACGGGGTGGGTTCTTTTACAGAGATTAATCCTGGCAGTTTAACCGGATTGGTAGGTTCATCAATTGCTCTTGGAGATATAGATAATGACGGGGATCTCGATTTGATACTGACCGGTTACGACTTTACTTTCTTCATTTCCAAAATCTATAAAAATGATGGAACAGGCAATTTTACAGAGATTAATTCGGGTACTTTAACTGGTATTTATTACTCTTCAGTAGCTTTTGGAGATTTAGATACTGATGGTGATTTAGATTTAATCTTAACAGGGAATACCGGTGCCGGGTTCATATCAAAAATTTATCAAAATAATGGAACCGGTTTATTCACCGAGATAAATTCCGGATGTTTAACAGAGGTTTGGTATTCTTCAATTGCCCTTGGCGATATAGATACTGACGGTGATTTAGATTTAATTTTAACAGGACAGACAGGCACAGGGGGAATATCAACAATTTACCAGAATAATGGTACCGGATCGTTTACAGAGATTAATTCGGGTAGTTTAACCGGCGTTTGCACCTCTTCAATATCACTTGGTGATATTGATAATGACGGAGATTTGGATTTAATCTTAACAGGATTTATTGGTCCTGATTCGGTATCAAAAATTTATCAAAACAATGAATTGATAAAAAATAATGTTCCAAGTATCCCTGAGAATCTGTCAACTATGGATAATTCCGGATTTTGGAGATTAAGCTGGTCAGCATCAAATGATGACCATACAAATTCAAATTTAATTCGTTATAAAATTGCAATAAGCACCGGGAGTGATTCTGAATTTAATTATATCTCGGAAGTAATGGATTTACCACGGGGGCAGGCGAATATAGGCAATCTGTATTCATCCGGAAAAACTATCTTTCAAACCAAAATCCCAACAACTGAAAAGATCTTTTGGAAAGTAAAGGCAATTGATACCTCTTTTAAAACCTCAGACTGGAGTCAGATATGTAGTTCACATTATTCAATCTCGGGACAGATCACCGATTATTCTCCTTCCCCGATTTCGGATGTGACCGTTTCCCTTGTTGGTTCCGACACAGGAACCATTCAAACAAGCGCTACCGGTTATTTTATCTTTCCAGATTTACAGGTAGGAGGAATATATACTATTTTTCCAAGTAAGTCCAATTATTCTTTTAATCCACTCAGTAAAACATTTTCCGGTCTGGATTCAGATCAAATACAAAATTTCATGGGTATCTCGGAAAATAATAAGATATACGGCTATGTCCGGGATTCAGAGGGTAATCCGATCAATAATGTTAAATTGAAAGTATCGGGAAGATTATCTGCGACTACCATAAGTAATAAGGATGGGTATTTTGAGTTCAGCGGTTTAGAAAGCCGGGGGGATTATACCATAAAGGCAATAAAGCCGGGTTATGAGTTCGAACCTGAGAATATCAAGGTATTTAATCTGACATCAGACCAAAAAATAAAAATTACAGGAAAACTTATTACTTTAGAGAATCTATATTCTTATCCGAACCCGTATAAAGCCGGGGATTCTGAAACCCGCGGTATAACATTTGCAAACCTGACAGAGGATACCACTATTCAGCTATATAATATTTCAGGGGATCTTGTCTTTGAAGTAAAGACAAGTGAACAAAGTTATACCTGGGATTTAATCAATAACTCCGGCGATTCCATCTCATCAGGAACATATTTCTTTCTAATCACCAATAACAAAGACCAAAATAAGACAGGAAAAATCGTAGTAATAAAATAGAAATTCCTTTATCGTTCATCGTTTTCAAATGCTTCAGTCTATTTACTTTATAGTGGAAAGTGGGGGGTGGAGAGTGGAAGGTGGTGTGGAGATAATAAAGATAAATCGGAAGTACGCAGCATTATGTACCGTATGTTTGTAATACAAATCTTCCAATTATCGAATCACGAATCACGACTCACAATTCCAGATCGCCACGGTCACTTCGTTCTCTCGCGATGACATACAATCGTTTGCAAACAAAATAACGGTATTTGTCATTGCGAGGCGGCTGCAAGCCAACGAAGCAATCTCTGTTTGTATTTCGAATCACGAATTACGGATAACGTCTTCCGTTCACCGTTCACCGTTTACCGTTCACCGTTCACCGTTTACCGTATAACCGCGATCTTTCCCTGTTTCTTTTCACCTTTGTCATTTGAAATAGTATAAATATACAGGCCTGAAGCGATTTTCTTATCTTTATCATTCTTAAGTTCCCAGTTCCATTCTGATTCACCGTCCGCATCACTTTCAAGAATCAGGTCCCCTGAAATGGTATATATCTGTATCTTTACATTCTCTGTTAATCTCTCAAACTTGATATACTCCACACCGGAACCGGATTTCCATGGGTTCGGATAGACCATTAAATTATCAAGGGTATCTTCAAAACTCTTTATAAGCGTCAGTTTGGATTCGATAGGGAACGCAGTATTTGATACAGTATCAGGTGCAGCAAGTGTAAAGCAAGAATTATCCGCACATCTAATCCCGGCAGTAACTTCGTTTTGTGCATCGGGAGCAATATCCAGACATATAAAA
>JAQVHJ010000246.1 GCA_028696285.1 bacterium | reverse complement strand
GCAGTAATAAATCCGATTTCGTTTTTTACACTGTTCGAATTCAGGTTATTCCTCTTCAAATTACTTGAAGATAACGGCGCATGTGTTACCAGGTATAATATTGTCAACGAAGCTATTGATAAAAAGATTTCTGGGAAGGGTAATGACCAGGATTATTTTTCAATCAATGCTAAAGAGATCCTTGAGGAACTTGATTTATCTGATATCATGGAGATTAACACGATTACGTTCCCCAAGATCATTAAAGAAGGTGAGGAGTTGAGACAATACAGCGCATACTTCATCGGGGATAAGATCATACTTGAAGGGATTGACGCATCCCTCAAGGAAAAAGGAAGGAAGTTACTTGAAAGGACCGAAAAGATTCTCTCTTCTTTCTTAGGTACAAAAAATTATTTCTTCAGACTTGATTTTATTTTCAAAGCGGGGATCCCGATGATTTATGATATTATCCCATCACCGGACATCAGGGAGGAAAGGATATTAAAGCACCTAATTAATTTAATTATACGAGGAAAGTAACATGAAGGTTTCCAGATTTAATTTCTTTTTCAAATATAAAAATAATAAATACCTTGCCTACAACAGTTATTCAAACGGCTTTGCTGAGATTTCAGAATCGGAATATAAAGTAATACAAAAGATTCTCAAGTCCTCGGATAAATATAACTACAAAACGAACAAGGAAAAGGTATTGAAAGAAGCATTAATCCGAGGTAATTTCCTTATTGATAATGATTTTGATGAATTGTCTGCAATCAAATTTGATTATCTCTCCGGCAGATTTGATTCAACCACATTAACCCTTACTCTAGCGCCTACAATGAATTGTAATTTCAGATGCGAGTATTGTTATGAAGAACATTTAAAGATTGATATGTCAAAGGAAGTGCAGGCTGCTTTGGTTAAGAAGGTTAATGATTTAGCGCCCCAGCTCCGTCAGCTCAGTATATTCTGGTTTGGCGGTGAACCGACTCTGAGAATGGATATAGTTGAGCACTTGACAAAGGAATTCCTGAAGATCTGCAAAAAATATAAGATTAAATATACCGCTTCAATGGTTTCAAACGGATATTTAATGGACAGGAAACTTGCATTAAAATTGAAGGATCTGAAAATAAGAGATGTTCAACTGACCCTTGACGGGCCGAAGGATATTCACGATAAAAGAAGGCCTGTAGTCGGGGGGAAAGGGAGTTTTGACAGGATAATAAAAAACATAAAAGAGATTTACGATGTCTTAATAGTTAACCTCCGTATAAATATTGATAAGTCAAATTATAAAAAGACAATTGAACTCCTTGATTATTTGAAGAAGGAAGGGCTTGACGGGAAGATTTACCCGTATTTCGGGGTTGTTACAGCATTCACAGAAAGCTGCGGAAATATCTCTGAGAGTTGTTTCGATAACCAGGAATATTCGAAGGTTGAGGTGGAGATGTATAATGAAGCTCTAATGCGTGGGTTTAATGTCGCGAAATACCCGCACAGGATACATGGAGGGTACTGCTCTGCTGATACATTGTACAGTATCGTGGTATCAGCTAACGGAGCGATTTTCAAATGCTGGAATTATGTTACAGAAGAAGAAAAACATGCAGTAGGTCATTTATTGAAGCCGGAAAGTAAAATACATTTCTATAATACATTAAAATGGATGAAGCATAATATTATTGAGAACCCCGAATGCATGAAATGTAAAGTCCTCCCTATCTGCATGGGTGGATGTCCGTATGAAATTAAAATCATGAAAAGAGAGAAGAAATGTTCCGCATTCAAATATAATCTTGTTGAGATACTTAAGAATTATTATGAACATGTTTTGTTGCTGGCAAATAAAAAGAAAAATAAAGAAAAACAGAAGAAAAAACAGTGAAGAAAAAGAAAACAATCTGCATCATCGGTTCAGAGAAGAATGACGAAGTTACATTGATCAAGCAGAAAATGACTGACAAAGGAACTGCTCCAGTTATATTCGATTTCTCTGAATTCCCCGATAAATACAGGATTGAAATAAGAAATGGAAACTATATTATAAACGGTGTTGATATTTCTGAGATTGATGGAGCTTATATTAATTCATTTGTAATTAAACCGTTTACGTTTAAAAAATATCTTGATGATTGGGACCGTGGCGAGCACGAGTTCATGAAGTACCAGGTAATTGAGCGTGAGAATACATCGTTCAAATATTCATTGATATATTTCCTTATTTCCCGCGGCGCCTTAGTGATCAATCATCCGCAAACATACCTTTATCACGCCATGAAAGCTTATGAATATTTTCTGTTAAAGGAATCGGAATTGCGCTTTCCAGATTCAATCTCGAGTAATGACCCGGAGAAATTGAAGCTATTTATTAAAACACATTCCGGGGAAGTCCTATACAAGGCGAATGTAGGAGGATACCTCCATACAACACTGATCAATGCCAAAATCATAGACGAGATCAAGGAATCTTTAGGGGTAAGACCTGTCATGCTCCAGGAATATATACCCGGGTACAATATAAGGTGCTATATTTTAGGGGATCAATTCCTATGTGCAGGGAAGATCCTTCAGAAGGAGGAATATGTCGATTCAAGAATGGGATTTAAAAGTATTGAACTGATTGAAATCCCGAAAGAAATCAGGAAGAAAATCCTCCATATTACAAAACTCCAAGGATTAATCTTTTCAGGTGTTGATTTAATGTTCGATGAAACAAATAAAAAATATTACCTTCTCGAATGCAACAGCTCACCAATGTTTTATAATTTTGAAAAACATACCAAGGTACCTATTTCACTGAAACTAGCAGAATGCTTTAAATAACTGGAATGACATCCGGATCGGATACTATTATTGATTTTCTTTAATAGCTGAACAATTTATAAATTGACCTATGCATAAATACAGCGGATAAAAGGCATTTAACGATTATTTACTTGCAATGCAACTTTCCTTATGATATAATTATTTTATGGATATTATACCTGGAATTATTCTTTTTGTTTTTTTCATTTTAATTCAGACTAAATTACGAAATTTCTTTAAGTTTGAATCTAAAACAGCTCATATTATTTTTATCGTGATTTTGTTTGTTTCCATTGTGGTTACTGTACTTAGTATTATCCAGAGATTTAAATATTCCTTCTCATATTTTTGTAATATTTGTCCTCTATACGGGTACGGATTCAAAACGAACCAGCCATTAAGCGTGTATATCCATTATTTTTTTATAGGGTTATCTTTTTATTTCATAACCATATTTCCTATTATTATAACCTTCACATACCTTTCTGTTTTATTGAGAAATATTAAGTTGAACCCTTTTAAAAATCCCATAATAGCTTTTATTGCCGCCTCGACTCTTCCTGTCTGTTCATGCGGGGTCTTCCCGATACTGTATTCTTTTGAGGAGAGGAATTTAAAAGAAAGTATATCAAAATTAATATTTTTCCTGACAACCCCCTTAATTTCGCCATTGATTGTTATTTTATCTGTTCAGCAGCTGGGTCTGGAATATACATTATTCAGAATTTTATTTGTGATTATTTTTGTTTCAGTCTTTTCAATAATCATTCTTTTATATTTTAAATTTAGAAATGTAAAAGAAAATTCAAGTATTTTTAAATGTGTAGAATTTGACAGTAAAAATAAAATACCCGTTATTCAAGATTCTATTAACATGGTAATGAATTTATTTCCCCCTATAGCATTGGGAACGATTCTCGGAACGCTTACGGTTATTTTAGTTCCGACAGATTTCATCAACAGGTTTCTTGATATGCCGGTCTTAAGCATTTTCTTATTTGCATTTGCCGGGATTCCTATTTATTTCTGTCATGGTGCAGACATACTTGCGCTAACGCCGTGGCTATACATGGGGCTCCCCGTCGCTTTCAGTTATGCATTTTCAATTACGGGCGGGGGTATCTGCTTCGGAAGCATTCCTTTAATTTTAAAGACAGTGAAAACCAGATTTGTCATATTCATTTTTGCCGCGTACATTATATTACCACCCCTTCTGGGTATCTTATTTAATATTATATTTCCCAATATCCAACTTTTAGAAAAGGGATTTTAAATGAGAAGACATATTATACTTTTAATACTAATTTTAATTATTTCAAATGCTGCAGCAAATCAAATTCCATATATTACAGATGTGAAGAAGGAGATTAATGAAGATCAGTTAAACATTACGTTTAGTCTTCATGATAAGGAAAGAAGTGAATTAAAGGTATATCTGTTAGATAAAAGATCGGGATATATGATTACAGGAAAACATCCGGGGGTGTCAGGGGATATCGGTGATAAGGTAAAAACCGGTCCGGGGAAAAAGATATCATGTAATCTTTCAAAGTTTACAGCGAAGATAATAGACCCGATTATTTTTGCATCTGACGGTGAAGCTCTCGGGACGGAGATGATTAAACTCTTCGAAAATGAAGAAGAGATCGTTTACCTATCAAGGTATGAAGTGATGAATGTTCAATTTCTTCTTTTCCTTGAATCTGACGGGTATTCAAACCAGGAATACTGGAAGATAAATGATACTGATATTGTGGATGAAAATTTACCTTGGGATTATTGCACAAG
>JAQVHJ010000245.1 GCA_028696285.1 bacterium | reverse complement strand
ATAAGAATCCTTCTTATTCTTTAAAACATCCTTAAATGCAGAAATTAAATTCACCTGCCCCTTCTCTTTTCTGAACCGGGCAATATTGATAATTACAAAAGCATTATCAGGAATCTTAAATTCATTCTTTAATGTTGATTTTTCCGGAAAAATGTAATCGGAAGGTTCTATCCCATTTTTTAGAAGAGTAATTTTCTCTCGAGGAATACCTTCCCTTTTTATAAGGAGTTCTTTCACATCTTCAGAGACTGCAGTAACTATATCAGCAATTCCTGAATAATACCGGGTCAATTTAATCTTGAAAAGATTTTTACTGATATCAAGGCACCGTTCTGATACAATCAGTTTAGGAGTGATCAAACCTTTTTTTAAATGCGCAGAAAAGTAATTTGCATGGAATAAAAATGAATGAATAATATCAGGCTGAAATTTAGTCACGCTCTTCTTTAATTTAAAATAATTTTTTAATGAATTAAGCTTAGTAAATTGAAGAAATTCATTTTTAATCTTCAATTCAGAACAAAGTTTGTTCAATGCACCGTCTCCGATTAGAGTAAATATGTTCATTTCGTATTGATCTGTTTTTACTAATCGTTTCAAGATCTTGAGCAGGAATCGTTCTGTTCCGCCTAATCTTGAGTCTGTGAGGATATATGCTATCTTCTTTTTTACATCCATCTGTCAAACCAAAGTTTCAGGAAGAGTAGATTCCAGAGTTGATACCCGAAATCCTTCTCATTGTTCTGATGCATGTTTATCAGTGTTTCGATATAATTGGAGTTGAAATATTCAAGCGTTCTGAATTTATCCGAGAGTAAATGATCCCTGACAAAATCCTTCAATTCATTTCTAAACCACCTGTTAATAGGAACGCCAATGCCCATTTTACTCCGGTTAAGAATTTCAGGCGGAAGATACTTCTTGAAAGCATGTTTCAAGATCCGCTTCTTTTGATTACCTTTAACTTTAAATTCGGTCGGGAGACCTGCAGCAAATTCTACTATATTATGATCGAGAAACGGAGATCGGCATTCGAGCGAATTCATCATACCTGCAATGTCAACCTTGACCAGGAGGTCGTTGGGAAGATATGTCATCTGATCAATATAAATGACCTTATCTATAAAATTAAGATCAGCATCTAAATCTTCAAAATACTTGAACAGGAACATAAACAGAAAATCATTAAGCGGTTTCTTCATGAATATTTCAGGGTTAAGAAGTTCCGAAAGCATTTCATCCGTGAAATGATTAATCAAATTCCTGTATGAATTGAACGGGTTGCTTTTCATTAACTCGAGAAACTTCTTCATTCGGGATAGTCGTGTTCCCCGTTCTTTTGATTCAGGAAGAAGTTTCCCGAATAAGATTAGTGAGTTCCTTATGAAGTCAGGATAATTTGAAATCCTGTCAAATAACCTTGCAGCTACATACCTTCTGTATCCTCCGAATGACTCATCTCCCCCATCTCCGTTTAATGCAACAGTCACATGTTCCCGGGTCAATTTGGAAACATAATATGTCGGAATAGCCGATGAATCTGCATAAGGTTCATTGTAAAAGTAAACTAAATCTTCAAAAATATCCGCAGCATTTGGAGTCACGATAAATTCATGATGATCCGTCTTGTATTTATCCGCAATCATTTTTGCATAATTCACTTCATCATATCCGGGCTCATTGAATCCGATTGTGAATGTCTTAACAGGTCGATCACTGAATTCGGACATCAATGCAACTATTATACTGGAGTCTATACCCCCGGATAAAAACGCGCCTAAAGGAACATCACTTATCATACGTAAACGGACAGATTCCCTGGTTAGTTCAACCAGCTTCTCTGAAGCGTCATTGAAGGAGATTTCTGTTTTTGGGAAAAAGCGCGCCTGCCAGTATCTGGAGATTTTTTTTAATTCACCTTTCTCATAGATTAAATAGTGCGCGGGTTCCAATTTCTGGATTTCTGTAAAGATTGTCAAGGGCGCTGGAACATACTGAAGGGAAAGATATAAAGATAAAGCATCCGTATCAATGGACTTTTGAAAATCAGGTAAAGTCAGGATTGCCTTCATTTCAGAGGCGAAAACTATTCTCCCTTGACTTAAGGAATAATATAATGGTTTTTGCCCCATTCTGTCACGGGCTAAAATCAGCCTCTCCTTTTTCGCATCCCAGATTGCAAGAGAGAACATCCCTCTTAGATAAGTTAAAAATTCTTCTCCTTTCTCTTCATATAAATGAATGATAGCTTCTGTATCTGAACTCGTTTTAAAATTATGGCCTTTCTCACGAAGGTCCTTGACTAAATCAGAAAAATTATAGATCTCACCGTTAAAGATTATCGTTATGGTTCCGTCTTCATTTGAAATGGGCTGGTGTCCGGTTTGAAGGTCAATTATAGAAAGCCTGCGATGCCCCAAAAAAGCGGGTGGTGATATTAAATACCCCTCATCGTCGGGACCGCGGTGCTTTAAAGTGTCAGCAGCTGCCTTGATGATTTCTCTTGAATAATTCTTATTATAGTCAATTATACCAAATATACCGCACATTTTCCTTAAACTCCTTCCGAAATTATAACAGAGTTAAGGGAAATTGTCAAGAGAAAAAGGAGCAAGAGTTACCTCATTATTTTTATTAAATTTATTTTAATTAATCAGCAAATGAGATATTGATTTACAAAAGATTTTTTTTTAATGAATTTATTCTAAATATGTTTGTAGGCCGTGGTTTTAACCACGGTATACTGAATAACAAACCATCAGGAATTTATTCCTGATATGGATTCCATAGTCCGATTAATCGGACTAAAACACGGGCTGAAGCCCGGATATTATTTGTTCATTGTTACCCAGGTTAAAACCTGGGCCTACACTCATAAGAACAATAAATTGTTTAAATTACCCAGGTTGAAACCTGGGCCTACTTACATAAGAACAATAAATTGTTTAATTATTTATAAAACCCAGGTAGATTGCCACAATAAACTGAGTTCCTTCGCTACGCTCTGGACAGGCTGACGCATCGCTTCGCTTGCTAGATCTCGACTTCGTTTCGATAACACAATGACATTACCTGGGCAGGGCAATGCACCCTACGTGGTGCTATTGCCTACATACATAAGAACAATAAATTGTTTAATTATTTATAAAACCCAGGTAGATTGCCACAATAAACTGAGTTCCTTCGCTACACGCCGGTTCTTTCAATGGCATAATAACATCTGCAAAATAAATAACGTCCGTAGTCATTACGAGGCGGCTGCAAGCCAACGAAGCAATCTCATCTGTTAAACGTTCACTTTTAATGATCAGGGTGAGTGAAGAAGCAATCTCATATTTTAATTTGAGCAAAATATTTAAAGTTTCCCCGTTTTATTTCAGTTAACATTGCAGAAATGAAGATTCTTTTTCGAGGTATGTACAGAACTCTGTAAGATCGTTTTTTTTATTGTTTCCTGGGGATTAATCCCCAGGCTACTAATTTTAAAATTTATAAGAATCGTAAACGATTCTATTTAAATATTTTTATTAAGACTAATACCATTTTATTCCTTCCGGATGAAGAATAAAAATCGTGATTTGTAATCCGTGAACCGTGATTTGAATGATTAGAAGCAGAAAAATATAATTTGCATTTTTTTAATAATTATGATATTATACTATCCGGGCGGCATTAAGACGGAAAAATTTTAGAAGAGCAAATGTATTGAAAGAGAAACGCGCAAAGCTAACCGAAGGTTCGATCCCATCACTGATAATTAAATTAACTCTTGGTAATATTATCGGTATTCTCGGCATGGTTGCCTTCAACATAACCGATATGTATTTTGTAAGCAGGTTGGGTACTGTCTCACTTGCAGCAATCAGTTTTACATTTCCTGTTGTACTTGTAATCAACAGTCTCGGAATAGGTTTGGGAATAGGGGCATCTGCACTTATCTCTGTTACTATCGGGGAGGGGGATCATCATAAAGTTCAAAGACTCACAACAGATGCGATGTTCCTTGCAATAAGCATGATTGGTTTTCTTGCAGTAATTGGATATTTTACAATAGAACCATTATTTACTTTATTAGGTGCGGAAGAGGAAATCTTACCTTTAATAAAGCAATACATGAAGATTTGGTACTGCGGTATGCCGTTAGTTGTAGTTACGATGGTTGGTAATCATTCAATCAGGGCAACAGGCGATACTTACACTCCAAGCATGATTATGCTTGTGTCGGTCTGTGTTAATATTATTTTAGATCCTATATTTATATTTGGTTGGGGACCCTTCCCCAAGATGGGAGTTGCAGGAGCTGCACTCACAACTGTCTTTTCAAGAGCGGTACTGTTCTTAACATCGTCTTGGATCCTTTATCACAGGGAAAAGATGATCACATTTGAAAAAATCTCTTTGAACGAAATGTGGAGTTCCTGGAAAAGAATTCTGTATATCGGTATACCCACAGCCGGATCCCGGATGATTATCCCGATATCAACAGGTATCATTACCGGTTTAATCGCAACCTATGGAACTCCGGCTGTCGCAGCATACGGGGTCGCTTCACGAATTGAATTTTTTGCCTTTGCAATATTCAGGTCAATTTCTGTTGTAATCGC
>JAQVHJ010000244.1 GCA_028696285.1 bacterium | reverse complement strand
CTCGGCTAAACTCCGTGTTCACCAGAACTTCCGGAGTGAATTCGAAAGGTTTCTGTGATGATATAAA
The DNA here is from genome assembly GCA_028696285.1 of bacterium. Taxonomy (GTDB): domain Bacteria; phylum AUK180; class AUK180; order JAQVHJ01; family JAQVHJ01; genus JAQVHJ01. The sequence continues at coordinate 4,558 of JAQVHJ010000244.1, read as the reverse complement.
TAAAAATTCATCACCTGGGATGAATCGTACTTCTTGAAATGCAGATTGTAATGTAAAATAAACGGTCCTCAACATCTCTTTCTGTCGCTCAGAAATGTAATTTTCGCTTGCTGCAACATTAAAATAAACAAGTCCGTCATCATTTAAATGTTCTTTTATTAACCTCATAAATTCAAGGGTAAAGAATCTGTTATCGCTGATACTCAACGGTTCGGTGAAGGTAACCCAGATTAAATCATATCGTGTAATGTCATTTTTCAAGAATAATCTCGGGTCTTTATTAATTAGATTAAACCCTTTCAACTCATCCGGGAATAACTCAAAGAGGACAGAATCCCTAAATACAATTTTTGTCTCATCCCCTTTAAACTTATTCAGACCGTGAACTCCGGGAAACCCTAATAAAAGAATTTCCTTCTTTTCCGTGCCGGGATGAAGGTTTATCATAAAATCAGTTTTTTGTTCTGCCAATTCTGTCCACCCCTGCGCAAATATACTTATCCCGTTAAACAATATAATCTTCTCCTGTTCAGTGTTTTTTAATCCTGCATAGTTGCCATACGGAGAGTTTCTGTAAAGGAAAAGTTCCGAGTATCCGGTGCGCTTCTGTCCTGCGGATTCAACTATCCGGAAATACCTGAAATCCAAGATCAAGAATGCTGTCAATAAAAATAAAATCAGAACGATATTTCTTGCCTTTAATTTAATTTGCAAATTTACCTTTATAAACACCAGTAAAATAAATCCTAATCCTAAAATTAAAGCACCGATGTTATTAATCCGGAACAGGATAAAACTGAAAATTACCCCGCCAAAGAACCCTCCGAAACCGTCAATGAAATAGATTCTTCCCGGAGGATTCTCCTCGGAACTGAACAGGGAGATATACAGTGAGAAAATTAAACAGTTAAGAAAAGTTAACGGAAAAACTCCTGAGAACAATGCAATTATAATTGTGCCAAAAGAATACATCTTCCCCGTTACACCTTCAATATACGGGCAAAAAAGATGGAGAATCATTAATGAAAAAAAGAAGGCAATGAAATAAAGAGAAATCAGATTAAATACTGCTTCTTTAATATCCCTGATCCTCTCTAAAAATAATTTAATGAAAAATCCGCCTATTGCCCAGCCTGAAAAATATACCAGGAAAAATAACCCTATTAAAAGTTCATTCCCCTTAAAAATGATTAAATATTCCCTAATCAATGCAGTCTGAATAATTATTGAAATGAAACCCGTAATGAATGGAACGATCCTTTTCATTTCCAGATTCCCGGAATTACATGGCCGCAAAACTTGCATTTACCTTCTGTTGAAATATTCATTTCTGAAATCAGATAACCGAATCTTGAGATAAGCAGTTTTCCGCAATTCGGGCAGTATGTATTGGAATATTTCGATCCCGGAACATTCCCTATATAAACATAATTTAATCCTTCTTCAACCGCAATCTTTCTCATTCTCTCAAGCGTCTCTGTCGGAGTCGGAGGCAGGTCCTTAAGTTTATACATCGGGTGAAATCTTGAAAAGTGTAATGGAACATCCTCCCCCAATTCCGTCTTTATCCAACGGCACATCTCTCTGATCTCTTCATCCGTATCATTCATCCCCGGAACAATTAATGTGGTGATCTCAATCCAGACACCTTCTTCCTTCATTATTTTCAAGGTTCTTTTTACAATTTCCAAATCTCCCCCGACAACCTTTTCATAGTATTCCCGGTTGAATCCTTTAAGATCCACATTCGCGGCATCAATAACCTTAAACAGCTTTCTTAACGGTTCTTCATTAATATAACCAGCAGTAACCAGGATATTTTTCAATCCTGATTCCCGGGCTGATTGAGCTATGTCATATACGAACTCATAAAATATTATAGGTTCATTATAGGTATATGCAATTGAAGAAGATTTCTCTGAAATAGCTGTCTTAACTATTGCCGAGGGTGTTACCTTTAAAACAGGAAGGTCTTCCGGGGCAGCCTGAGATATTGTATAGTTTTGACAGAATAAGCAATGCAGGTTACAACCTGCAGTTGCAATAGAAAAAGAGTAGGTTCCCGGGAGATAGTGATACAAAGGTTTCTTTTCAATCGGGTCATTATGATAAGTTACTATCCCTCCATAGACCAGGGTGTATAGAATCCCCCCGCGGTTTTCTCTTACGCGGCAAGGTCCTCTCTGCCCTTCCTGCAGTTCACACCTGTTCGGGCACAATTCACAGGTTACTCTCTTATCTTTTCCTTTCTTGTAAAATGATGCTTCATGCGCGTCTGAAAATACAGAATAATTCAAGAGAAAGGAAAGTATTATTATAAAGATAAATTTGAGCAGTTTCACTTTTTAAACGGTCGGACTCTTCTTTTTTATTCGGTCCATCTTTTCTAATTGATTCTTAATAAGATGCTGGATTTTTTCATAATCACTTTCAGAAAATTTATCAAGAATATTCAAGGCCTGGTCATAATATCTGAGGGCTTCCTGGTTTGAATATTGATTCTGCGCCTTCTCTGCAGCTTCCATTGAATAGATGAATGCCTTGTACCAATTTTGCCCGTGAAAATAATGATGGGCAAGGATATCAAATTTCTCCTTCAATTTACGCTTATTCATATCTTCTATGATTATACCTAATTTATTGTGGAGTTCTCTTCTCTGCTGAAAAGAGATACTTTCATAAGCAACTTCCTGGGTAAGAATATGTTTAAAGAAATAAACGACCTTCTCATCTTCCCGTACCTTGATCAGGTCTAATTTATTCAAGCCATTTAAAATTCCGCGGATTCCATGGGTGCTTTTGTATAATTCAACAAGAAGATTTTCGGAAAATTCCCTTCCGATAATCGAAGCTAACTGAAGGACATGCCGGGACTCTTCTTCTAACCTGTCAATTCTCGACATGATAATATCCTGAATATTATCCGGGATATCAATCTTCTTTATCTCCTTCCCTATCACCCAATTTGAACCTTTCTTGATAATTAATCCCGATTCAAGGAATGACTTGATAACTTCTTCCACGTAGAACGGATTACCCTGTGATTTCAGCATTATATAACTCTGAATCTTTTCCGGAATCGCTTTAATATTAATCAATGCCTTTATCAGTTCAAGACTTTCATCTTTGGTAAATTCCTTCAAAGGTATTTTTGAAAAGAAAGGTTTATCAATAAAATTAAATTGATTCGGAATCTCTCTCGTTCCAAATATAAACAGGATTTTATTCTTATCTAAATTTGCAGTCAGATAATTTAATAGTTCTACGGACGCGCTGTCAATCCAATGCACGTCTTCAATAATTATTATTAACGGGTTGTTCTTTGAATGGAATTTCATTATATCTAAGACTATGTCGAACAGATGCTGCCTCTTCAGTTTGGCATCAAGAGATTTGGTGAGAAGATTCTCCTTATAAGGAAGGTCACACAATTCATAAAATAACGGAAGCCACTCAAGCTGATCAGGATTTATCTTCTTAAACTCTTTCTTGATCAGGTCTTTTTCCTTCTCCGATTCAGCTTCTGTTCCGGAAACTTTAAAGAGATTCTTGAATAACTGCTTCCAGGGCAAAAACGAAATATTTGATCCATAAGAATGGCAGTCACCGAAAATAACCTTTTGATTCTTTGCAACATAAATCCGAAGTAATTCCCTGATAAACCTTGATTTCCCCAAGCCTGCTTCTCCTGTTACAGCAGCAACCTGAATCCCGTTTATACTCGCTCTTTGGAAAATCTCATCAATCTTCTTCAGTTCATCCTGTCGGCCGACCATTTTCTTCGATTCTGAAATCCATTCTGCAAAAGAATATTTCTCCAATTCCTTATCCGGAATAAATACCTTCTCTGACTTCTTCTTGCCTTTCAGCTGAAGAAGTTTTCCCTTTTTAAACGTAAAACTTCCCGTGAGTGTTTTTACAACAGATTCAGTAACTAATATAGAATTGACAGATGCGAATCGTGAGATACGGGCTGCAACATTTACTACATCACCCATAACAGTATATTCCTTCCTCTTCTCACTCCCCACGATCCCTGCAAAAACATACCCTGAATTAATCCCTATTTTCTGCTTGAATTTTTTCAGGGATTTATCCTTGGTGCTGATTATCTCTTTTGAAAATTTTAAAGCCCTGAAAACATCATCTTCGTGCGAATATGGAAATCCAAAGAGAACTATGATCTTAACACCTTCCATATGATAATTTAATTTATTAATAGTTCCGCCATAGTTGTTTGCAATTTGTTGAAGTCTGTTATAATATTCCTTAAACTCTGAAATCATTTTATAATTTTTAAACAATGTATTAATAAATACAACCGCGCCACGCCTGTGCTCACCGACTAAATCTCTCGGTTTGCGCAATACCTTCAACTTCGAAATGATACCGGGAACCAGGTAACTTGAACAATCTTCCAGATGATCAACAATTTCATCTAACTTCTCGGGCTTCGTGAATGATTCAAAAACCTCATTAGTTTCAACAGGCTGTACTTCCATGCCCTTGAAAATGTAATTATCTCTACCCGCCTTCTTTACCCGGATATAATGCTTCA
>JAQVHJ010000243.1 GCA_028696285.1 bacterium | reverse complement strand
TATTAAACAGGTTATAACAATGAATTCCTACACTACTGTTATTTTTCAGGTCCAAATGAATATTCAAATCTGTTCTCAGGTATTCTTCGCAATCAGGCCGAGGCTGATCAATAGGATATCTTGGATCAATCGGCCGACCGTAATAATTATTTGTATCTTCCGGCCACCTGATTCTGGAACCGACATAGGTATTCATTACAGCAACATTCAGATTTGGAGTCGGGGAATAGATAAGACGCCAATTCGCCTGGGTGGTCGGTAAATGCGGGAGGAGTTCATCGTTTTCGGAGTCAAATGCTTCGCAATAAGAGAAGTTCAAGTCAGATTGAAATTTCTTTATCTTCATCCTATTGGAAAATTCAATCCCTTTTATATCAACTTCATTCTCCATGTTTTCATAGATCTCATCCACCCCGATTATTCCGCCACGGCCGACCAGATCAGTAACCACACTCTCAAATACATTAACAGTATAACTGATATTTTCATTTGGTGTGAAAACGATTTCAGCTTCCTGTGTTGTGATCTTTTCAGGGTCGAGCTCTTCATTCCCTTTTATCCATTCGGGGCTCGGAACTTTCGTGTATAATTCCCTGAAACTCGGAGCTCTGAATGCTGTCCCATACATTAGTTTAATTTTCAATCTGGAACCGGGAGAATACACAACTGCAGCTCTGGGCGAGGTTGTGGTTCCGAATACTTCGTGAATATCATTTCTAAGTCCTAAGATAAAATTGAAATGCCCTATTTTCTGCTGGTCTTGAATATAGGCAACCTTATTATGCTTTACCTGGGGGTCAGCCCAAAAATCATACGGTCCGAGCGCCGGGTTTGCATCAGGCGCCATAACTACTCCGGTCGCCCTGTTAATATAGATATCCCGGACATCAACTAATTCTTCATAAGAATATTCAAACCCGAACGAAAGGATATTATCCCTCATTAAATCATAATTGAAATGTAATTGGCCAAATCCAACACGGCTCTTTTTAATCGGCCAGACATCATACGTAATAATTATATCTACAAAGTCGGGTTCTTCATAATACTTATCAAACACATTCCAGAAAGAAGAGTCATCGTAATTTTGATACGAAAGTTTAAACTCTCCTTTTAATCTTTCTCCTAAACAGAAGTTATAGAAAAAATCAATTGCAGTATCCCTGTATTCAAACCAGTTATACTCATTACCTTCCGGGGGAATATCGACATTAGCCTGGTACTTATGCTGAAATTCAAAGTACGAAGCATTTATTCCGATATTCTTATACTTCCACTGCAGCATGAATGTTTTTGCTCTTGCGGGATCGGCGGCGATTGCATTGAATTCATGTTTCCTGCTGTAATCAGGTCCAGAACCCATCGTGTCATATTTCCTTCCGAAAACAAGGAGTTCACCGTCGGCATTATACTTTCCTCCCGCAACAATTGAAATCTCACTGAAATCGTGCGTTCCTGCCTTCACCGTTAAATTATGCTTTAGCTTCTCGCCTTCCACTTGACTGTTCTCTTCACCGTTTGCAAGATCCGAACCGCTTAGAGTAACAATATTTATTACCCCAGAAAATGCATTTGTTCCATATAATGCAGAGCTCGGGCCTCGAACAATCTCTATCTGCTTTATCATATCGACAGGAAAATATTCATCAAGAAACAGATGCCCGTAAAAAACCTCCCGGTAAGGAACCCCGTTGATCAGAAGCAAGGCTTTGTCATTATAACTTGAGGTCAGATTCCTTATTGCCAATCTTCTCATATGTCTTTCGGAGATTGATATATAAATCCCCGGAACTGATTGAAGAATTTCAGAAAGAGTTGTATAACCCATCGCTTCGATCTGTGCACGGGTTATTACAGTAACTGCCGCAGGCGCATCTTTAATTTGAACCGGGGTCTTGGTTGCAACCGTAATGAGTTCATCTTCTGAAAACAGAAGAGTCTCGTCAATTCCGAGCGCTCCGGTAAAAATTAATGCCACCAGAAAAAGTGCGCAAAAGCCCTTTTTCATTTTACTCCCCTTGTTTTTTTGAATTTATTTGTTTCTCCATTTTGATTACGGTACCGCTGCTGAAGGAATATGAAACCTTATCCATGTATGACTTCATTATAAAAACACCGCGGCCATGTGTTTTTAAAAGATTTTTATTCCTGCGGGGATTATCTATCCCTCCGAAATTAAATCCCTTGCCGGAATCTTTAACAAATATAGCGATCTTATCAGGACGAAAGTTAATTACAACCTTCACCTTTAAGTCCGGATCATTTTTATTCACGTGAATTATAGCGTTGCTTACGGCTTCAACTGTCGCAACTACTATCTCAACAATCTTTAACTCGGGAACTTTAAAGCGCTTTAAGGTAATCTGTAAAAATTCATCAAGTAATTCTATATATTTAAGATTTGAAAAAAATTCCATCTGAAACTTTAAAGGCTCGTTCATTTTTTTACTCTGACTAATAATATGGTTTGATCATCAAATTGAGGAAAATCCCCCGTGAACTTTACAATCTCTCCCATTATTAAATCGCCGATTTCCTTTATCTTATCTTTATTTATTCTTTTTAAAATCTTCTTTAAGCGCACTTCGCCGAATTGGGTATATCTCCGGTTTTGTGATTCGGTAATCCCGTCCGTATACATAAATAAAAGGTCGTTCTTCTGCAGTTTAATCCTGTTCACTTGGTAAGAGATGTTCTCAAACAGACCAAACGGAAGTCCGCCGGTTTTTAATGGCTTTAAAATGTTGTTTCGAATGAAATACGGATAATTATGCCCCGCATTTATATAATTTAAGGTCTGGTTCTCCAACTCAATCTTACCAAGAAAAAACGTAATAAATTTTTCGGGGGGCGTATTCTTCACAATGAAATTATTAAGATTCAAAGATATCTTTTCCAGGTCTTCAGAATGGTTAATCTCAGACCTGAATACTGCCTTCAGCATTGAAACGAGCAGGGCTGCAGATATACCTTTTCCTGTGATATCAGCAATCGCAAAATAGATCGAGTTATATTTTTCGGAATGGTAAAAATCAAAATAATCTCCGCCAACTTCACGGGCAGGGATATTTGCTCCCCAAATATCCACATATTCAAATTCAGGAAATACCTGAGGCAACAACTGTTTCTGAATATCCTTTGCTATCTGAAGATCATCGTCAATCTTCTGCTTTGCCAGAGATTCCTTATATAGTTTTGCATTTTCAATCGCAATTGCAATCTGGGTAGAAAGTAATTTCAAAAGGAGCATATCATATTCGGTAAACTTCCCGTTCTTTTTATTCATTACCTGGATTACCCCGATAATCTTCCCTTCTTTATTCTTAAGCGGACTGACAAGCATATCTCTTGTTTTAAATCCTGTCGTTCTGTCGTAGCTCTTGTCAAATTTATTGCATTTATAACAATCATCAATATAGAGAATGTCTCCGGTTTTCGCGGCATAACCCGCAAGCCCCTGACCGACGGGGACAATGATCTCTGTATTCACCTTACCTTGAGCTATAATTGATTTTAAAACCTGCTTCTCTTCATCTATAATAAACAATGAACTTCGTTCTGAAGAAAGGGTATAGGTAACCATTCTCATTATTATTTTGAAGAGCTCATCATAATCCAAAACAGAATTCAACAGCGCATAAGCCTTGATAATTGAAAGTAATTCTCTCGGGGATAGTTTCTCAAGAATATCCTTCTCTGTCATTCTTTTAGAAACAGAATTACCCTTTGACGTCATAAAAACTAATTCTAAATCGTGAAGATTTACAAGGGTTTTTACGCTTATCTTTGAAATGGATTCGCTATTCTTACTCATTATTAAATTTCAACTTTGAAATTATTTAATTTTCTTTGTCGATGCTTTTTTCTTTGTTCCGGCTTCAGCTTTTGCTTTTGCTTTTGTAATTGATTTTTTATAGAAGCTCATTACTGCTGTTGTTTCATCGTCATAAATTTTAAATGTGCTTATTAATCTGAGATTGTAAAAGAGGTCCTTCACCTTCTTTGAAAGGTTCATTATCTTAAGCTGGCCTTTTCTATCCTGAACCGTCATCAGTGAGCGAACCATCTCTCCGATCCCGGCGCTATCCATATAATTGCATTCGGAAAGGTCTATCAGGATTTTATTGTTCTTTTCAAGAACTTCAATGAGATTTTTTCTGAAAACCAGAGTATCTTCCCCTATCAGCATCTTTCCTTTAACTTTAAAAATGGATACACCCTCTTTCTCTTTCACAGTCAGTTTCATCTTAAACTCCTTTCTTGTTTTTTAAAATGATCTCCGGTATTGCCGGGATTTCCTTTACCCGGATTCCGGTCGCGTTATAAATTGCATTGGTTACCGCGGGGGCAACACCCATTAACGGGCACTCACCCAAACCCTTCGCACCGAACGGGCCTTTTGAATATTTCTCTCCGCAAATTACAGGTTCAACTAACGGAACATCCTTCGTGGTCGGGATAAGGTATGTTGAAAACCCGGGATTTATGAAGACGCCATTCTCCGAATACAGGTTCTCCATGATACCATAACCCATGCCTTGAATCACACCTCCCTCGATCTGGCCTTCAGCCATCTTCGGATTTATCGGCTGGCCAAAATCCTCCGCAGATACAAGGTTAAGAACTTCAACCTCA
>JAQVHJ010000242.1 GCA_028696285.1 bacterium | reverse complement strand
CAACACCGGTAGTTTGGATATCATGTAAAATAGCTTTAGCATAAATTCCATTCTCTAATATATACCGGATTTTTTGATTATGAATATGAACAAATAAAAGAATTAGTGCTGTTACAGCGGTTGGGCTTATAATCATGAATATTCCCTGAAACAAGAGAGCATTTTTCCCGGTATCAACTTTCCCCATTGAAAGGGGATCGAAGCCAAAGTGCGCTGCTATCATTATTCCTCCTATAATAAAAAAAGGTCCAAGAATAATTAAAAATAGGAATTTATTCTGAAGTTTCCACATTTTTCCTTTCTCCAATTTTCAAGATATTATTTGAATCCTTTTTCAATGCTGAAATTTAAATTTGAAAGATTAAAGTATATAATATCTCCGGGCAAAATATTTCCGATTTTAATCTCCTCTCTTGTTACTGGAAGTATCAATATTAAATTGTAGCGTTTATCTTTTTTATTTGCTGCGAAAAATAATACAGGTGAATCCTGAGAAGTTGTGCCTCTTCCCAATACGACTTCTCGTATTTGAATCTCACCTAAATCATCCGTTAAAACACCCCTGATTCCTGCTTCACAGATCTTCGGTGATTCCCCGCGAATAAACCTGACTTGAATAAAATTCTTTTCACTACCTGTATTAGTAAGATTCTCAAATAACTTCACTCCCGAACCGGAACATACAAACAGATCGACATCTCCGTCATTATCAAAATCAGATACCCCTGTCCCCCACCCGTTAAATACTCTCACACCGGATTCATAAGTAAGATCCTTAAAGATAGGATTGTTATCCCCATCGTCAGAATCTGCCCTTCCATAGAAAAAACTTCTCCTGTTCGGGTAGATGGATGTAATGTACAATTCTGTATTGCCATCAAGGTCATAATCAAACCAGACCGGATCGGAATGAGTCTCTTCAAATTTGATTTGATATTCCGGCCGTTTATCTATGAACTTCCCGTTATCATTTAGATAAGCCATACTCTTATTTGAAAATTTAATATATCTTGGATGCGCAAGGTTCGCGCAGAACAGATCCATATCTCCGTCATTGTCAAAATCATTCCAGGCAGAACCTATGGTATGCCCGTAATACCCGTCAACCAAAATCCCGTTAATCCCGAGATCATCCGCAATATTTACAAACCTTCCTTCCTGATAATCCCAAAACAGATTCTCATCCAGTCTGTAATTTGAGATATAGATCTCCTGGATTCCGTTATAATCAAAATCACACGGGCTTACACCCCGGCTGCATAAATCTTCCCCGTAAGGTGGAACTAACTCAGAAGAAATATCCTTGAATGATCTGCCGTTCTCATTGATGTATAACCGGTCAGGTGTTCCGATTCCGTATTCATCAAACTCAGACTTCCTTCTCTTTTCATAATTCGCAATATAAATATCCGGCCAGCCATCCCCGTTAAAATCCCCCGCTGCACATCCTTCAGATGGAAAGCTGTCGGTCGGGTTCCCGTACTCCTCCGTCCTGTCTTTGAAGACTCCCGCAGGACCTTGTATCCATAATTTATCACCATTATCAGAATGTGAAATGGTATAAATATCAAGCAGGCCATCCAGGTTAAAATCGCACCAGATTCCACCGCAGGATGGATTACCATTTAATCCCGTTTCTTCTGTAATCTCAATAAAGTTAAAATCTCCTTCATTCCTAAACAGACGATTACCGTTTAAAAGGATATCATCATACCCGTCGTTATTAAAATCTCCTATCGAAATCCTTGACGCTGAAATATCATTGAAAACTGTATCAGAAGTTTTATCCTTAAATACAGGGATATCTGAGGGACCCTGAACAATATATTCATTCTCCTTAAGAATATCATTGCTCCCATAAACAGATTCAGCCAGAACTCCTCTTCTGACTTCGAATATTTCTTCAGAACTTAATTTCTTCTTGAATGGAAAGAAACCTGAACCGTATTTCTTCTTAAGTAATTTGGAAAGTTTCTCTTCCGCCTTCGCAGCCCATCTATTCCTTGTGTCTCCGACATATACCACATAATAATAATCCTCTATGGCAGCATCGGGCTCACCTGCCTTTTCATTCCATTCTCCTGAAAGGTAATATAAATTTGCACATGTATCATCATCTTCACTCCCCCTGTGAAGATATGGTGTTATCTTTTTTATGAATAACGACGAATCGATCAACAAATTATTTTCAAGCAAAGCCCTCGCATGATTAAAATAAACAGAAGCAATAAATTCATCATTCATCTTTTCCCAAACTTCTTCAGGATACAGGTGATCATAAAAATCCTGGTCCCAGCCCGATTCAATTTCCTGAACAGCCCGAGTTGAATATTCCAGTGACTTTTTCCTGTCATGTTTTATCTCAAGATAATTAAACGCTATCGCATTTAAAATTACGGGAGACTTGGCATATTCATCAATATCCATTAATATCTTCGTCTCTTTCTCGAATTCCTTTTTCTTCTTACTGTCGCGGATTGCATAGAGCTTCAATACAATCACCCTCTCCTGAAAATAAGGAATATAATGCTTAACCAGGAATTCATCGCACAGCTCCGGAATCCTTTTCATATCCTGCTCAACTGCTATTGAAAAATAATCTTCCCTGGTCAGGTCAATAGCGAACTCTGTCTCCTGAAATCTTTCAAGATACTCGTACTTGAATTTATCTGAACTTTCCCTATCCCTGAATAACCTGTACCCGGAGATCAGGTATCTGTAATAATCGTCATTATCATTCATATCCTTTGCGACTGCAATGAGGAAGGCTTCCTTCTCAAATTCCGGGAATAACATTTTCACGGCTTCTTCCGGATCATCTGCTGTCTGAAGTTTCCAGTCCCATTTTGATAAATTAAGCATTGGATATTTTACCGGGTCGCCGCAATTCTTTTCAATATATTCAATGCATTCCTTGACTTCTTTACTCTTCGAAAGGTAATAAATATACAGCTCATGATAATTTCTAAATCTTAATTTTTGATTCTCTGCCAATTCCCACAGTACTGTGTTATTCTCAAGTTTCTCTATCTCTTTAAATGCCTCTGTATACCGGTTCTCCCTTGCAAGATTATCTATGAAATTAAAAATTTCCCATTCATCTGAGAAAGTGTTTAACACGAAAATAACGATCATTATAAATAATATTATGGTTCCCTTTCTCATTACCTGCTTAAAACCTCTAAATAAAATTCCTTAGTTTCAGAAGCAATTCTTTCAGGATTAAAACCCACTGCAATCTTTCGGTTACTCTCCCCGATTTCATTCAAATTGGAGCTGAACGCATTTTGAAGAGCTTTAAAGAGAGTTTCGGGTTTTTCTCTGTAGAAGAAAAAATTTTTTGTTCCATTTAAAATCTCTTTAAAGTACCCGTGCTCAGTGCAGATTACCGGATGTCCAAATGATAAGGAAAGGATCAGATTGCTTGAAGTTAGGAAATCTGTATAAGGTAAAATTGAAATATCTGCTGCATTGAAATAAAGCTGAACATCTTCATCAGGAATATAATCAAGAAATAAAGAGACATTCTCTTTTGAATGTAATTCATTTTCCAGTTCCTTCTTCAATTCAGGGTTTTCGGGTTTCCCTGCTATGACCCAGCGGATATCAGGAAATTTATCAAATACTCTGTTCTCAATTAAATTTCCCAGTCCTTTATACCGCCTTAATAACCCAAATAGAAGGATAACTTTCGCATCTTCTTTCAGATTCAATTTTCTTCTTGCGTCATTCCGGGAAACAGTATTAGGATAATTACCTATATAATTCGGAAGAGGAATGATTCTGTAATTTTTTATCTTTGTTTTATATTCCTCTTCAAGTCGAGCCTTTGCATAATTACTCATTAAAATGATCCCGTCTGCAATATTCAATACTTCTTTCCTGACCTTTCTGTCAAGCTTTTCATACTTTCTCAAGTGATTTACTGTGTTGTGAACAGTCCAGATAATTTTAACACCCTGCGATTTGAGCATTTTGATTTTTGATAAAAAGCTGCGCGATGCTATATTTGCCTTTATTGCAGAAGATAGATTCAAGTAAAACGGATCAAGCCAGTGCAGATGCAGGATTTTTACTGTGTCTGAGATTTGCCTTAATCTTTTGCGTTGAAACAGGTTGAAGTTAACAGAAATATTACAGCTTTTCTCCTCCAATCCTTCGATAAGAATATCCTGAAACGGGTTTTCAAATTTCGGAAGCATTAATATATTCAGCTCTGCTTCTTCAGCTTTTAAAAGGAAATTTTTCCTTAAGGCCGTCTCTATCTTTTCAAAGGCACAGGTATAAGTAAATTGCTTAATTAAATTTTCAGAGATCTCTTTTTTAAACGGCTTTTTCTTCAATGAAATAATCTTCTCCCTTATTTTTTCGGGAGATCCGTCAGTTACAATTAAATTATCTATTTTTTCAATTTTAGTAATCTCATTAACAATCCCTGTATCATCAGCAGTTATCACTGGCAGGCCTTCCGCCAACGCTTCCAGGACCACGAGCCCATAGGTTACCCAGGCAGGATAAATCAGTCCGTTTGAATTCTTTAGTAACCAGGTGATTTCTGTATCCGACAGGTTGCCGGTTAATATTATATTCGATTCAAGTTCATTCTTAATTATCGCTTGATTCAAATGCTCTTTCA
>JAQVHJ010000241.1 GCA_028696285.1 bacterium | reverse complement strand
CAGACACCCGTAAATGGATCTGTGAAGACTGGACTTCGAACTATGATGTTCTTACGCTTTCAGAGCTCAGGTATGCGCTTGAAAATTCAAGTAAACCTGGTTCCGGGAAATTTGATGTGATTGCTTTTGATGCATGTTTAATGCAGATGCTTGAAGTTATCTATGAAATTCGAGATCATGCAGAAGTGGTTGTAGGTTCCGAAGAGACGGAACCAGGGTTTGGTTATCCGTATGATGATATTTTCAATGATTTAAAATCTGATACAACAATGACGTCTATTGAATTTGGCCAGGTAATCGCGGGGAATTATGTTGAATCATATACAGTATCTGATGAATCAACGCAATCAGCGGTAGCTACTGCCGGGATCTCTGAAGTAGCAGAGAGTCTGGATCTGTTCGCATTGAAGTTAATGGATTATTATAGCGAGATTTACGGGGTTATCTCTCAAATTCGGTCTTCTTCACAAACCTATGATGATAATGATTATATTGACCTGAGAGATTTCTGTGAAAGAGTGAGAACCTCGGCATCAATCCCGGGTGACCTTCGGTCTTTAGCTGCAGATGTTGTAACCGCAATTGACAATGCAGTAATTTACTCGGGAGATACCGGTGGTTTGGTAAATAATTCAAATGGAATTTCAATTTATTACCCGAGGAGTACAAGTGATTATATTGCCTCTTACGATAACACTGCGCTTGCAAGGGATACACATTGGGATGAATATATCAAGGGTGATTTCAGTCAGGGCGATGATTTGAGTCTGGTCAAGGTATATCCTAATCCGATAAGGATCGACGAAGGTTCTATTGTTGTTATAGAAAATTTACCGTATAATTCACATTTAATTATTACAAATATTTCAGGGGATGTTTTATTGGATATTACTACCGCATACCAGACAACGTATTTCTGGGAGACAAAAAATAGTAATGGACAATTATTAGCAGCAGGAATTTATATTATCAATGTGGAAAAGAAAGGGAAAGTCAAGAGTTTAAAAACAGCTTTATTAAAATGAAAGAAAGAAGAATTGAGAAGATTACCGGGATTATATTTGTTATATTTTTAGTACTACTGTCATTTCTCATTGTCAGGAAGATTGTTATCAAAGCAGAACCAATGACTGAGTATAAATTACTTTTCCGGAATTCAGCAGGATTAAATATTCATGATCCTGTCTTTTTAAACGGATTCAAGATCGGTGAAGTTGAGAAGGTTGAGATTTATAATAATCAGGCGCTCGTAACAATCTCAGCAAAAAAGAATGCACCTATTAGCCGAGACAGTTCTATCTCCATTGAATTTTACGGTTTGACCGGGAGTCTTCAGATTGCGATTAAAAATCCCCTTGATTCCAATGACTTTTACCCTGGAGACTATACCGGATATATTCAAGGCCAGGAACTTAAACCGTTTGAAAGTTATACAAAACAACTTGAGGATTTTGCTGATACAATGTATAATTTCAGTGCATATATGCTGAAGATATCATCCGGATTTTCTAAGTTGAAAAGATTTAATTTATATCCGTTTAAGAAATCGGTAATTGATTTAAATACCCGGTTGTCTGATGCCGATATTAATTTTTCCGTGTTATCAATTTCAAAAGATACCTTTCCGAACTTTTCAAGGAATATTGAAAATTTCAATACGAACATCACTTCTATCCGAACAAATATTCAAGGCAGTGACTTCACTTCGGAAGATTACCGGGGTTTTGAAATTATAGGGAAGAGTAAATTTCTTCAACCGGATTCTGAATTATACAGGGATTTTAATGAGTTAAAAATCAATTATCAGGAGATCACAAAAACGAGAGAGAAGGAGTTATCCTGGGAGATGCATACTCTATACAATGAAGACCATGGTTATATCCAGGATTTCAAGATACGAACAGAAGCGGAGAAAAGATTCAATTATGAAGTTGGTTTTAACTATAACCAGTTCAATTCGGAAGATGTTGAGATCGACTTAACTGTCGGGAGGAACTATAGAAACCTTATCTTAAAAGGTGGAATAATAAATTCAACAGCAGGTTTGGGTTTAGAATGTAATTTACTTCCTGTTAAATTAAAAGGTTCTGTTTTCAATCTGTCAGATGACTCGGGTCCATTTTATAAGGGTGGATTTGATTTGGTTTTCCTGAAAAACTTTGAGTTGTCGTTTTATTATTTGAAAGCAGAGAGTGATTTATTGTACGGTGGTTTGGGGTTATATTTTGATAATGATGACTTGGACAGGATCTTTTCGGTTTTATCTATCATGAAGACAGGAGATTAAGTTGTAATGGCATTTTTTCAGAAGAAGTATAAGTCAATTAAACGTTGGTCAGTTGTTGCGGAGATTATCGTTAAGAATGGTTTGGGTTTTATTATTGAACGGCTCCAGCTTGGGTACCATTACTTAGGGAAAAAGCAGAAACATAGAATTAAAGAAGAAGTTCCTCTTAACAAAGTAAATTTAGCGGAGAGGATCAGAAAGACTTTTGAGGAGCTTGGCCCAACTTTCATTAAACTGGGACAGATGCTCTCCACCAGACCCGATATTATTCCGATTACATTATGTGCTGAGTTTAAGAAACTGCAGGACAAGGTGAAACCCTTACCATTTTCAGAGATTGAAGTGGTATTGAAGGAAGCATACGGAGATAACTATCGTGATAAGTTTGAATCAATTGACGAGATTGCGCTGGCTTCGGCATCGTTAGCTCAGGTTCACCGGGCGAAATTAAAAGGAACTTTGGAAGAAGTCGTTTTAAAGATTCAGAAACCCGGTCTTGAAACAGTTATTGAAGGTGATATTCAGATTATGCGCGACTTCGCAACTTTAATGAAGAAATATGAACTGGGCGTTGAGTTTTTAGATCCGGAACAGTTAATAGAAGAGTTTAAGAAAAATATCTATGAGGAGATCAATTTTATATTGGAGGCGAGGAATACCGAAAGGATCGGTGAGAATTTCAAGGAGAGTGAATATATTATTATTCCCGAAGTATTCTGGGAATATTCTCATAGAAAAGTTATGGTTACAAGATTTATCCAAGGTGAAAAATTAAATGCTGTCAATTTTGAAGATAGATCAGAATTCAAGAAGGAAGAGATTGTTTCAAGGGGAACAGACGCTTTTCTTAAAATGATATTTGAAGACGGATTCTTTCACGGCGACCCGCATCCGGGCAATATTCTTATAACCGGGGAGGGGAAGGTTGCCTTAATCGATTTCGGTATAATAGGTAGATTAGACAGGCAGACCAAAAATATTTTAGTGGATGTTTTTATTGGTGTTATTTATCATGATATTGAAAGGATAATTTATTCAATAGAAGATCTCGGCCTGATAGAGGAGGGAACAGAAGTCCGTGAATTACGGTATGAAGTAGCGTCACTACTGGATAAGTATTATGGAATATCCCTGGGTGACCTGCTTTTAAAGGATGTTATTGACGATGCTTTTGAAAAGATTGAGAAGTACAGTATCAGGATCCCGCCTAACTTATATATTTTAATTAAGACACTCATGACCGTTGAGGGGATAGGTAAAGAGATTTACCCGGAGTATAATATCTTTGCTTCAACAAGGTACTATGCAAAGAAAATGATTCAGGAACGGTATTCACCGGGTAATGTCTTTAGTGAGGGAGTAAGGGAATTCTGGAAGTTCAAAAGATTTCTGATGAACCTGCCTGATGACCTTAATTCAATTATTAAGAAAACAAAACGGGGTCAGCTAAAGATTGAGTTTGAACATAAAGGATTAAAGAACCTTATAACTGCTCTCGACCATTTATCTAACCGCGTGGCATTTTCATTAATTATTTCTGCATTAATCGTATCGTCGTCTTTAATAATCAACTTCAATGTCGGACCTAAACTTTTCGGCATTTCTGTCATAGGTTTAATAGGGTATATCATCGCAGGAGTTCTGGGTTTATTCCTGATCATCGTAATACTGCGCTCAGGGAAATATTAATCATAGTCAGTGCCGCAAAGTCAGTGCCGCAAAGTCAGTGCCGGACTCAACAATTTAACAGTGATAAATTTTTAAAAACAGATACGCAGAGAAGATTTATTTAACCGCGGAATCGCAAAAGGATGAAAATTTACTTATTTACTTTAAGATATTTATAAAGTAATGAACCAAAGATCAATTGTTACTTAAAGAGCAATTGAGTGTAATATTTAACAGGGACTTGTAAGAGACTTTAAATCCCGATAGTTTCAAAGAAACATCGGGACTCCTGCGCTTCGCTTGTCGCAGGTGAATGGAACGGAAGGGAATGAATGGTAAAGGATAAAAATTTACTTAGTTGATTTTAATTTAATATAGATATATTGAACCAAATATCAATAGATACTTATGAAGCGATTGAATGTAATATTTCACCGCAGAGGACGCTGAGGACGCAGAGAAGATTTTTTAACCGCAAAAGCGCAGAAGGATGAAAAATTACTTAGTTGATTTTAATTTAATATAGATATATTGAACCAAATATCAATAGATACTTATGAAGCGATTGAGTGTAATATTTCACCGCAGAGGACGCTGAGGACGCAGAGAAGATTTTTTAACCGCAAAAGCGCAGAAGGATGAAAATTTACTTAGTTGATTTTAATTTAAAGCAATATACAGAACCCAAGAAAGA
>JAQVHJ010000240.1 GCA_028696285.1 bacterium | reverse complement strand
AATCATCAAAATAAATATCACTGACTATCACTCCAGAAAAAAAAGAGTCACCGGGAGTCCCTGACTCCCAATGACTCGAATCTTCTTTAATACAACCGGTAGAAAAAATCAAAACAATAAAAATAAAGCTTAATGCTTTAAATAAATTATAACTATTCCTCACTTGAACTTTCTGGTGCAGGGATAGATTCTCCCTTTTTCTTTCCGCCCGCAATAACTGCAATTATAATAATCAAGATAATAAATCCGACAAAAATTAATAAAGGCAATAATTTATTACTGCCGGACTTCTGGACCTTGGCAGTTAAATTCATTCCGTTTGTTCCCATCTCTGACATCTTAATTGACCAGGTAACCTTATTGGGATTCTCCTTGTCAATCTCACCATTCGTTTCCAAAACCTTCCCGGGGAAAATTACAATGGTAGTATATGTATAAGCTTCAAGCATCTGATTCGCCTGCTCCTGATTCTTCTTCTCCTCTTCCGTCAACTCTTCCGCTGGTTTCTCTACAGGAAGATATGCAGAAAATTCATGCGAACCCTGGACAGCTTCAAATTTATAAGACCATTTAGAAAATTCATTGCACTTTGATAAATCGGTAAGCTTTGTAAACGCAACATCTATCTCTACATGACGATTAGGCTCTGCTTCCTCATCTTTATACGTTTTAAAATTACTTACTGTCAAACCCTCACCGGTATAATTCTTCGAAACCTCCGCTTCTGTAAACGGATCTACCGGGGCTGGCTCTCCTTCCTTCGGTGGCTGATTCATCATCATACTGTACATGGATTCCGCCATCCAGTAATGTACATGAACCTTACCCGAACCATCACTATTTAAAGTAAACGTATTCTCATAACTGATACATCCCGAAAAAACAAATAAAGCTGTTATAAACAAAATAATAAACAACTTTCTACTCATAAAAACCTCCTTTTTTCATTTTATTTATATTAACATATATATATTTCTTTGTCAATAGAAAAAAAACAGGGACGGTTCTTTCATTTTTAACAGTTTTATGTTTACTTCAGAATTAAGTGTGGTTGGTTCTAATTGGAGTATTGCAAATTCAAATTGGTGTATTTTTAAAAAGACGGTAATCGGGAGATAAACTCCCGATTACCGTAGAAATAATGTAAAAATAAATTAAATTTTATTGAGCAGCAGGTGCCGGGGCATCGCCCTTTTTCTTCTTCCCGCCAACAATTATGGCTATAATAATAACTAAAATAATTACGCCAAAAATTATAAGAATAGGAAGAGGGTTGCCGGGCTTACCAAGTTGTGATTCTGCTGTTAATGTCCAGCCATCACGATTCATTTTGAAAACATCAATCGTATAGACAACCTGTTTTGGTTTTGCCTGGTCAAATTTCCCGTTCTCGCTAAATGTAAGAACATTACCCGGGAAATTGAATATAGCCGTATAGGAATTTGTTCCTTCGGTAAGATTCTGTTGTGTTCCGGGCTTTACTACTGCTTTAAAGGTAACTTTTTCTTCTGTTGCATTCCATTCAAATGTCCATAGATTAAACTCAGGTGAATTGGAAAGTTTGGCAATATGCGTGAAAGAAACATCCAATTCTACATGTTTATATTTTGTTTCTGTTCCGTCTTCCTTTTTGGTGGATTCTTCTCTGACTTTAACATTACTGACGGTTAAACCTTCCCCTGAATATTTCTTTGTAATCTCTGCTTCAGAAAGAGGATCAGCTCCACCTTCACCCTTAGGTAATTGACCTGCAACATCTGCAGTCATCCAATAATGAATGTGAACTGTACCTGAACCACTGTTGTTCAGTGTGAAGGTATTCTCATAATCAATACAGCTCGCAAAAGCAAATAATGCAACGGCCAAGGTAAGAATAAATAACTTCTTGCCCATCTCGAAACCTCCTTTTATTATTTGTTTTATTATAACATTAAATAAACTCAATTGTCAAGCAAAAAAATTAAGCAAAATTGGTGCGAAATTGTATTAAAACTGCCCAAAATTAGAGAATTAAAAAATACTGGTAAGAATTAGGAGAAAGATTTATAAAGTAATATACAATTAAATTTTATTGGTTAATTTACTGAAATGTTAAATTATTCTTCACGCAAAGTTAAATACTTAAATCTGAACGTAATCATTGGGAGGTGTTTTTATCCTCCCAATGATATCATTTAACTTAAATTAAAAATAAAATTAATTCTTCTCTTTTAATCTCTTCTTATCACCGGCAATAACCATGCCGACAACAATCAATACAACAAATACCAAGTTCCCTGCAATACAGGATTTCTTTGAGCCTAACTGTGATTCAGCGGTTAAAGTCCAACCATCACGATTCATTTTAAATACATCAATTGCATAAACTACCTGTTTCGGTTTAGCTTGGTCAATTTTTCCGTTCTCACTATATGTAAGAATATTGCCGGGGAAATTAAAGATTGCCGTATAGGTATTTGTTCCTTCGGTAAGATTTTGCTGTGTTCCGGGCTTTACAACGGCTTTAAAGGCAACTTTTTCTTCTGTTGCATTCCATTCAAATGTCCATAGATTAAACTCGGGTGCATTGGAAAGTTTAGTAATATGCGTGAAAGAAACATCCAATTCTACATGTTTATATTTTGTTTCTGTCCCGTCTTCCTTTTTGGTGGATTCTTCTCTGACCTTAACATTACTGACAGATAAACCTTCCCCGGAATATTTCTTTGTAATCTCTGCTTCAGAAAGAGGATCAGCTCCACCTTCACCCTTAGGTAATTGACCTGCAACATCTGCAGTCATCCAATAATGAATGTGAACTGTACCTGAACCACTGTTGTTCAAAGTGAACGTATTTTCATAATCAATACAGCTTGCAAAAGCAAACAGTGCAACGGCCAAGGTAAGAATAAATAACTTCTTGCCCATTTCGAGACCTCCTTTTTGTTATCTTATTTGATATTATAACATTCTTTTCTGGCAATTGTCAATAAAAAAAACAAGATTGAACTTTTAATAAAAAATTATTTTTCCCCCGACCTCATCTGGTTTTTACAGCGATAAATTGTTTGAATGTTTATTTTCAAAAAATCTGCAATGATTTTTGCGGAATAGCCGGATTTAATTAAAGATAAGATTATTTCATCCCTTTTCTCCTTAGAAATCATTTCAAAACGGAAAGCAGGTTTTAAAATTTCCCCCGTATTCAAATTTAACGATTTCAAAATATTTATAAAATCTGATCCGATTGAATCTTTTGTTGATTTTTCCTTTCTTTTCTCTATGTAAAACGATGTCACATTTTTTCCGCGGCGTTTTTCCAATAAAAGATATTCATCTTTATTTCCTATCCCATCTTTATATTTGGGAAAGTTTATCTTACCTTCCTTTAAAAATAGTTTATACTTTTCAACACCTGCAGAACCCGCAAATATCGGAATCTTTATCAAAGGCAATTCAAATAAATCAGTCTTTCCATGATAAAATCTTGCACTGGAATAATTGAATTCCTCTTCTTCAGCAGTAATTGAATCCTTTACAGGATTATTGTGAATGTACAAAACAAGATTAACTAAATAATCATTATTCAATACGATAAATGATTTAAACCTTCCTTGAAATACATATCCGGAAAATTTATATTTGTGATTAAGATATAATGCATATTTTAAATTTAATCTATGCATGAAATCATAAAGAGGATCTTCATTCCTTTTCAAAAGGAGATGAAAATGATTCTTCATTAAACAATAAGCAGATAATTCAATATCTGTATCAGCTAATACCTCCTTTAAAAATTTAACAAAAGCTGAATAATCAACCGGTGAAAAGAATAAGGTTTCTTTTCTTTGACCCCGGGATATAACATGATAATAATATCCCGGCTTATCTATACGTGAAAGTCTAGTCATCGCGACCTCCTGTTTTTTCATTATTATTTTAGGAGGACGCTTTCCCTATATTTCGATAGTTAAAGAGCTTTTTGTAAAAAATGAAAGAACCGTCCCTGTTTTTTACATTAAACGGGCGGAAAGGGACTGTAATACGCCAAAAAATATCATTATTCCGACTAAGATGAGGAAAATACCTGCTATTATTTCGATTATTTTGAAGTGTTTTTGTATTTTTTTAAATAGGTTGAAGAATAGGCGAAGGCTTAGTGCGGTCAGGAAGAATGGGATGGCAAGGCCGAGTGAATATACTGCGAGCATGAATATTCCATGCCAGACTGTTGATTGCTGGCTTGCGAGAAATAGTATGGGTGCGAGAATTGGTCCTATACAGGGAGTCCATCCGGCAGCGAATGCGAGACCCATTATGAATCCTTTTATGGGACCGACCTTACCTTTTTGACTGTGGAATTTTTTTTCATACATCAAGAATTTAAGTTGAAAAACACCTGCTAAATGGAGTCCGAATATCACAACGATAACACCTGCAATCTTCTGAATTATATTCATATAGTTCTGAAGGAATGACCCGATAAACGTTGCGGACGCCCCTAACAGAATGAATATAAGCGAAAATCCGGCGATGAATGCCAGGGATGCAAAGATTACTTTACTGAATGCGCCTTTCGTTTTATCATGAAAATCATCCAGGGCTACTCCTGAGAAGAACTAGAGATAACCCGGAACAAGAGGCAGGACACATGGGGTAAAGAAGGATAT
>JAQVHJ010000239.1 GCA_028696285.1 bacterium | reverse complement strand
TTTTTGAGAAAGCTTTATCTGAGTTTGAGAATGGAGAGATTCTGATTCAGGATAAAGAAGAAGTAGATTAATAAACATGAAATAGGCGGGGGATTAGCTCAGTTGGGAGAGCACGTCCTTGGCGTGGACGGGGTCAGGGGTTCGACTCCCCTATCCTCCACCATTTTTCTATCTTATACATGGTTGTGAGATAAATGAAGAATACGAAGATAATCATAACGATTGGTCCTGCCTGTTTTTCAGAAGAGAAATTAGGAGCATTACTGGATGCCGGAGTGAATTGTATCCGGATCAATTTTTCCCATACAAAGACCGAAGATATAAAGAGTGTAGTATCCTCGATTCGTGGAGTTTCAGAAAAGAAACATAAAGAAGTAGCTATTTTGGGAGATATTTCCGGTCCTAAACTCCGAGTAGACGGAGTTCCCCCGGAAGGGATACAGTTAAAATCAAATTCAACGATCAGGATTGCCCGCAACAGCGGAAAAGCTCTTCCGTTCTTTACTCTTCCTGAGATTTTTGATTATGTAGATTGCGGTGAGCGTATATTTTTTGATGACCGCAAGATAGAAGGGGAGATAATAGAGAAGGCTTCAGATACGATTACTGTCCGGATAAAAAATCCATCAACTCTTCTTCCGAAGAAGGGATTGAATTTACCTGATTCTGATTTAGGTCTTTCAGTTTTATCAGAGAAGGATTTAAGGGATATTGAAGCAGCCCTGTTAACAGATATAGATTATTTTGCTGTATCCTTTGTCAGGAATGCAGAGGATGTGCTTGGATTAAAACGGATTATCCATTCACAGAAAAAGATCATCCCGATAATTTCAAAGATAGAGCGGAAGGATGCTGTACGGAACATAGAAGAGATAATAGATGCTTCAGACGGTGTAATGGTTGCGCGAGGAGATCTTGGGGTAGAGATGGATCTTGACAGTGTTCCTTCGATACAGAAGGATATAATCAAATGCGCGAATAAAAAAGGGAAGCTTGTGATTGTTGCGACCCAGATAATGGAATCGATGATAAATAATCCTTCTCCGACTCGAGCTGAAGTTTCAGATATAGCCAACGCTATATATGACGGTGCGGATGTATTAATGTTGTCGGGAGAGACTTCTGTCGGGAAATATCCCGTAGAAACAGTGAATTGGCTATCCAAGATATCCTTAACCACGGAAAATTCACTGAAAAAGAATTCGGGAAATATTATAAGGGATACAGTAGAGAATCGCGTGTTTTTCTCTGCAAATGCAATTGCGCATTCAGCATATTACACAGCAATTGACACAAAAGCATCTGCGATTATCTGCATAACGAATTCAGGGGCTACTTCATTGTTAATTTCGAAGTACCGTCCCGAGATGCCTATATTTGCACTTTCAAATAATAAAAGTACGATACGTAAGGTTGAGCTTTACAGAGGAGTGACAGGATATTTAATTGATTTTGAGAAGTCCGAGATTGATTATGAATCATTAATTAGATTTATTATGAAGAAGCATAATTTTAAGATGAATGATACAATAGTTCTGACCCAAGGTTTTCCCCCGGGGATTGCCGGAACCACAAATTCAATTGCAGTATTTAAGGTTGGCCAAACATTAAAAAAGAAATCAAAGGAGATAAAGGAGTTCACCTCGGAGAAAATCACCCTTTATCTTGACAAGGAAAAGTGTTTAACCTGCGGTATCTGTGAAGAATTATGTCCTGTAAATATATTCAATGTTGAGTTGAAGTACATGCGTATTAACAGGAAAAACCTGAACAATTGTCTTGGTGACATGATATGTGTAAAGCACTGTCCTGTAAAAGCATTGAAGATAACGAAAAAAGGTGAAAAGGATTGAAATGAAGAGAAATAAAAATTTCATACTACTGATAATTATGATTGCTTCCTTGTTATTTTTTTCTTCTTGCGACAATAAGAAGGATAAGGTAATAATTAAAATTAATGATTACAAAATTTATGAATCGGAATTAAACAGCGCCAGGGAATTATTTAGGAATGCAACCGATGAAGAACTGATAGAAATGATAATAAAGCGGAACATTTTATATCTTGAAGCACTCCGGTTAGACCTTGATAAGAGTGAGAAGATTCAGAAGAAACTTGAGCATCAGCAGAAGAGCATAAATTTCCAGATATTCTATGAAGAGACAATCAAAGATAAGGTAATAGTAAGCGAGGAAGAGATCAAAAGTGAATTTGAGGAGAATAAATATCGTTTTAATAATCCTGATTATGAATCGATGAAGGAATTCTTTGAAAAAAAGGTTCGCAGAAATAAAGAAGAAGAGTTAGTGAATGAATATGCAAATTCCCTCCGCAGCAAGTATAAAATTGAAGTCAAGACCGATTTAATTAAGGATGCCGAGTGGCCTAAAGTCAAGGACAACTCGATAATTTTAGTAATAATAAATGATGAGATTAAAATATCTTCAAATGAATTAGCGGCAGAAATACGTTATATGAAAGGTATTGACCGTTATTTTACGGACACATTTGAACAGCGGGAGAAATTATTGAATGTTATTATTAACCGCAAGATATTTCTGTCAGAAGCGGAGAAGAAAGATTATACAAAAACAAAGAAATTCAAGAACCAGTATGAAAGATATTTAAAGGATCAGTTAATACAGACTATGCTTTATGTGCATATTCCTTCTCAGCTAATGATAACCGAAGAAGAGATGAAAGAGTTCTATGAACAAAATAAGCAGAGGTATTATACACCGGAATTAGTTCATGTTCAGCATATTTTATTTGACGATGAAAAGAAGGCGCAGGAAATTTCAGCAAAGATAAAGAAGGCAAAAGATCCAGTTGCTGAATTTAAGAAATTAGCTCTTGAATATGCCCGGGGTCCCGATTCAGTCAAGAATCTTGCAGGTGATCTGGGTTTTATCCAAAGAGGCGTAATGTCTGATGCATTTGACGATGCGGCCTTTTCTCTTGGGATAAATGAGATAAGTGAAATAGTCAAGACAGAATACGGATATCATTTAATTTTACTTCTTGAGAGGCAGCCGGAAGTATATATTGAATTTAACAAGGTAAAGAATCAGATTAATAAAGAGCTATTCGATAAAAGGAAGGACACGATTGTAGAAGAATATTATAATGGAATAAAGAAGGAATATAAAGTAAAAATCTTATATAAGAAAAAGGAGCATGATACCAATGTCAGCAAAGAAAAGGTTCAAGAAACAAAGTGAAACAAGAGATCAATCACGTACTACAGAAACAGAAACAGAAACTTTTGAAGAGATCGAACCGATAGAAGTTGGATGGGAATTTCATAAAGTTCCTCTTATTATTTCCGTAGTCATTGCAGTTGTATTTTATGTATTAGTTTTTATTTTTGTTAAATGAGGTGTTAAATGATAATAAGCATGACCGGATTTTCCGAGGAGACTTTTACAAATCAAGACTTGACAATTACCTGCAAGATTAAAACGGTTAATCATAAATATTCTGATTTTGAAATCATACTTCCTGTTACTGATTATGAGATTGAATCGGAGATTTTAAATTCAGCAAAGCAGAGTATCTCGCGGGGTAAGGTAATAATAAGTCTTGAGATTGAGAAAGGGAGCACAATTAAATCATTTTCACTCGACTTAAATTTATTAAAGAAAGTCAGTCAGGTATTAAAGGAAGCCCGGAATTTTCTTGGAGAAGATTTCAATGCGATTAAAATATCTGAACTTTTCAATTTTACCGGGATAATCAAATCTGAATATATAAAGGATCATGATTTCAAAGAGAAACTTTTAAAATTATTCAATACTACTCTTAATAAGCTTATAGAAAACCGGAAAGCGGAAGGTAAGGCTTTGGAGAAGGATTTAAAGGAACGTATCCGCTTAATTAAGGATGGATTAAAGATAATTAAAGCTAATAAGAATAATCATACCAAGAAGATGCTTCAAACATTCTCCTCAAAACTAAAGGAGTTCGATCAGAATATTTCTGAGCTTACACATCAGGTTATTGATTTTGAATTAGCGCTTATATCCGAGAAAGCGGATATTAACGAAGAGATAGTCCGAAGTGAATACCATATAAGTAATTTTCTTCGGGAAATCAATTTAAAGGAAGCTTCATCGGGTCGGAAATTAGAATTCATTACCCAGGAACTTTTACGTGAGATAAATACTATCGGGAGTAAATCTTCCGACATAGAGATAAGGAACGGAGTGATCATAGTAAAAGAAGAGATAGAAAAGATTCGCCAGCAAGTAAGGAATATAGAATAGATTTAAAGAGGACACCTAACCTAATGAAGAAAGGATTTTTAGTAATCATATCTGCGCCTTCAGGCGGCGGAAAGACCACCATCTGCAGGTCATTGTTAAGGCGGAACCCCGAACTTGTTTATTCTGTGTCAGCAACTACCCGTCCTCCCAGGAAATCTGAGAAGGATGGAGCTGATTATTTTTTCCTGAAGGAATCCGAATTCAAGAAAAGGATTACGCAGGAACGTTTTGCGGAATGGGCAATAGTTCACAATAATTATTACGGAACTCCCCGGCGATTTGTTGATCAGAATGTCAAACAGGGGAAGGTAGTTATTTGTGATATTGATGTCCAGGGCGGGGAGAAGATAATGCAAGTTTATCCTGAAGCGGTTAAGATATTTATAATTCCTCCGACCTGGGAAGAGCTT
>JAQVHJ010000004.1 GCA_028696285.1 bacterium | reverse complement strand
CAAGGATTCTAATAAAGTCCGTATTTTCTTCAATATGGAACAAGATTTGATTGATTCTTCAATTCGTGTAGAGCCGGAGAAGTGGAATGTCAATTGGGAGGATTCGGAAGGGGAAGGAGTTTTTACAGTCTGGATTGAGAAGATAGAAGGGTATTCTGTTGAAGATATCAAGCAGGATACCATTCTCTTTAACGGAACACTTCCACCCGAAGAGATTAAGATTCTTCCCAACTCCGGGAATGAGAAGGAAAAGATCATGCAATTGAAATTCAAAAAGAAGAATGGGATTCAGTACCTTGGAGAATTAAAACCCGGAGAAAAGAAAAATATCAATATTTCCGGCCAGTTAACCGATGAAAAGTGGTTCATCGGAGAAACAGAAATAGAGATTACAGGAAAGGATTGAAATATTTTTAAGTAAAAATGAAGAAGTAAAAATGAAGAAGTAAGAATGAATAATGAATAGTGAAGACAGAAAAAAGAAGAGAGATACAGGAAGCATCATGACTGATGAAAACGGCCTTGTGATCTTTGCGCCAGCGGTAAGTGACGAAGTCGGAGAGAATATGATAAAATTACTTTACCGTTGTGAGGATGGCGGGATATCAACGAACGAGTTTTCGATTTTTGTATCGACAGAGGCGTGTTCACAGTGTCCGTATTCACTGGAAATTATCTCAGGTAAGGATCAGGTTGGATGTCCGGGAGAAGAATTGCCGGAGTACCTGGAGGTATCATTGACAGACAG
This sequence comes from bacterium, assembly GCA_028696285.1. Lineage (GTDB taxonomy): Bacteria > AUK180 > AUK180 > JAQVHJ01 > JAQVHJ01 > JAQVHJ01. Next base: position 19,791 of record JAQVHJ010000004.1, on the reverse strand, counting down.
TGACGGAAATCCTGCATCAGGGAAGACAGTAGAGATATTGGCATTTAACCCTGATGGTAATGATGTATCCTATAACCTGAGTACGCAGGAATTAGTAATATCCGAGACAGGTAGTAATACATTTTCATTCGTATTGGGAGAAGAAGAAGGAGATTGCAAAATCAGAGTCCGTTACAACTGTTCCGAAGATCCACCCCCTGCAGTTTCAATATTGAAATACAGGAATGAAGACACAGATTACATTGTCAAGGAGACAAACGCAACAGCCGATAAGGAAGAGTGTGTACCTGTTTTAAAAGTTAAAAACATTGATTTTGCAGATTCTTTGAAAATGGTAAAATCACAACAGCCATCTCCTTTTTGGTATGATGAAATTGAATATTTTTATGACTCTGAAAATTCAACGAATAATAGAAACAATCCAATTGCATATGTAAAGAATAAAAAAATAAAAGTAAAAGTAAAGTTTTATATTCCAGATTCTTTAGATAAAGATAAAATGATTTGGATTGATTTAGATTGGGGAGAAGAAGTAGAACAATTATTAAAATTCAAAGCAAAGAGAGTTGAAATAGAGGATTTAATAAATGATGAAAATGATTCAATATCGGGTTGGGTAGAATTTACCGCTGAAAACAACCTCCCCAATATGATTTATTTATTTCCAATATTTATTAATAATAAGAGAGAAGCTTTTGAGTTCCATTTTCGATTCAGTCTTGATAATGAAAATCAAAATGAAGAAGGTATTTCAAAATGGAGAAAAGGAGAAGTAACAAGTCATTCCATGTATATTGTTAATGATACACCATTATTTGAACAAGAATATAAAGATGTAATAATTGAAAACAATATGTATAAAGCTATTCCATGGTCTATCGTACCTTTTGATGAGATTTACAGAATGAGTTGCAGTTTTGCATTTGGAGAAAGTAATAACGATGAAATAATTGATAAGATATTTATTGGTTGCGTTAACTTAGAATCAAATAACTGGAAATATATTTTCCCATACTATACAAATACGAGTCTCAACTCTTTTATTGATTTTAGTTCTCATTATCGTCATAAGGGAAGTTGTGGTGTTTGGTGTGAATTCTTTAAAAATTTAGTTGAAATTCAGGGTATTGATTGTTATTGGGCTTCTATTTATTCAAAATATAATACTGATGTTATAAATAATCCTGAAGATAATATTTTTAATCTATATAAAACTAATAAAATCAAAGCAATTGGACAACAAGCTAAATATTGGATTTTCCCAGATCATTCTTTTATTTTGTATAAAGATAATATTATTTATGATCCATCTTTTATGAAAAAGATACAACTATTAAATTCTGTATATGGGTATGAAAATTATCTAATAAAATGGTTTGGAGTAGGCGAGGAAATAGATGATCCAAACAATCCACCAACATATAAAAGTTATAAGATATTTGATAGCATGCAAATAGAAAATCCTGAAGAATGGAAATACTCGTATTTACAAATAAATAACTAATGGAGAGAGAAATGAAAGAAACATTTAAATATTTTGTAATAATATATTTATTACTTTTATCAGTAATAGTCTTTGCAATAGACGATAACATTTTTATACCGGAATATGAATTCAGTAAATATTGCTTAATAAAAGACATAGAATATAAAGGGGGAAATTGGGGAGCACTATGGCCATATAATAGAAGTAAAGATGTATTTAAAAAATGTGATGAATTTTATTGTTTAATTAATGATAAGGAGATTGAAAAATATTGTGGAATAGGATTTATTGTGGTTAAGTTCCCCAATATTGAAGAAGCAGAAAATAGTACTTATAGTTTCTTAGAAAATTCACCTTCTGGGAGTTACCGTCCAGCAGAAGGCAGTTTTTCCGGTAAAGTAATTGGAAAGAAAAATTATGTTCAAGGAAATGATATTTATAGTAATCCTTATTATAGAGCGATTCCACCTGAAGATAATCCAATTCCACCAATTAAATATTTTAAAGAAGAAAAAAAGTATTTTGATCATGAGGGATTTTCTCATTTAGGTATTTTCATAATACTAGATGATGGTTTAATCTTCAAAGTGTATCAGTTTTATGAAAAATATAAGACTTGGATGAGAAAGCTTGATCCTGAGTTACTTGAATATCTTGCGGAGAAGGGTGTTGAGGTGTATTATGCAAAGAAGTGCGAGATTAAAATAGAACCGCATAAGTGGAATCTGAACTGGTCAGAAGATAATGCTGATCCGGAAGGTTTGATCAATGTCTGGATTGGGAATCTTGAAGAAGGTATTTCAGTTGAGGATATTGATTTGAGTTCTATTGTTTTAAACGGGAAAGTACCGATCTTTAAGAATGTCGGGTATGAAGATAATGAGAATTTCAATGGTAAGGTTCTGCATTTACAGTTTAAAAAGAAGGAATCACTCGAAACAATATTTTTTCCACAGAAAGGAGAGACGCGCGAGATCTGCATAGAAGGCAAGTTAAAGAGCGGAGAAGACTTCATCGGAAGAACAGAGATAGAGATTCATTAACTTGGTGCCGGACATAAAAAAGACAACTTAATCATAGTAACCTTTAACTTTTAATCTGAAACCGGATATTCGTTTCGCTACATTTATTTCTCAAAGCGCAAGATTAAATATTTCCAAAGGCAAGAACCCATAACTACCGATATCAAGGGCATGTAATTGCAAAATATTTCACAATCGGGCATTAAAGTGAAAAAAAATAAAGTGTTGTGTAAATTTTTTAAGTGTTTAACTTGACAATTTAATTGTAATTTGATATAATCTTTTTATTATGAAGATTATAATAATATAAAAACATACAGGAAGATATAATGAAGATAGAAATCAAGAATGAAGAGGTTAGGAGTGAGATAATCCAGCGGATAGAAGAGATCAGCGGGGAGAATATTTATAAATGTTATCAATGCGGGAAGTGTTCTGCGGGTTGTCCAAGTGCAGATGAAATGGATTTACTTCCGAATCAAGTCATACGAAATTTACAGATAGGGAAGGTTGATGCCGTTTTAAATTCCCGGAGTATTTGGGTCTGTGCGACATGTTATATGTGCTGGATCCGTTGTCCCCGTGGAGTAAATCTAACATCGCTTTTTGAAGCCTGCCGTTTAATGACGCTTCGGCAGAATCTTGATCAGGTTGGTTTAAAGGAAGCGATAAAAGAGAGTGAGGAGATGGATATTCCGCAGATAGCAATAATTTCCTTATTACGAAAATTAACAAGTTAGGAGCGGTTATGGAAGTTTCATATTTTCCCGGATGCACTCTAAAGCAGACAGCCAGGAACTTTGAGATTTCAGCGATAAGTTCATGCAAGTTATTAGGACTTGACTTAACGGAGCTTAGCCGCTGGAACTGCTGTGGTACAGTCTATTCATTATCAACAGATGATTCCATGCATCATTTAGCTCCTATCCGGAATTTAATTCGGGTACAAGAAGACGGGTTCAAAGAAGTGGTTACATTATGTTCAATGTGTTATAACACCTTAAAGCAAGCCAACGAACTTATGAAGAAGGAGCCTGATCGTTTAAAGAAGATGAACGATTTTATGTACAGGGAAGAGGATTACATTCCTGATGTTGAGGTGTATCATTTAGTAACTTATATCAAGGAGCGTTTAGGATATGAGAAGGTTCGCGAGTTAGTAAAGCAGCCCTTGACCGGGTTAAAAGTTGCGGTATATTACGGATGTTTACTGCTCCGACCTGATTCAATCAAGTTAGATGACCGAGAGAATCCTATGATCATGGAAGACTTGCTTACAGCCCTTGGCGCGGAGATTATTGATTATCCTTTTTCAAATGAATGCTGCGGTTCATACCATACCTTAGGTCAAAAAGAGATTGTTTTGAACAGGACAAACAAATTAATTACAGAAGCGCGTAGAGACGGAGCGGATGTTCTTGTATTAAGTTGTCCTGAGTGTGATTTTAATTTAGATCACCGTCAGAAGGATACGTTAGAGAAGTACCCTAATTTTCAGACCATGCCGGTATTATATTTCACACAGCTTCTTAACATAGCCCTTGGCGGTAATTTAGAAGACTGCGGATTTGAATTAAATTATATTGACCCGCTTCCTGTTTTGCGGGAGAAGGGAATTATTAAATAGATTTTGGAGAAAAATATATGAATAAGAGAATAGGAGTTTTTATCTGTCATTGCGGCTTGAACATTGCCGGGACGGTTGATGTAGATGCATTAAGAGAAGCAGTTGGTAAGATAAGGAATGTTGTTTATGTAAAGAACTACATATTTCTATGTTCTCAGCCGGGTCAGGAGATGGTATCGGATGCTGTTAAGGAACACAAGCTTGACGGGTTTATCGTTGCTAATTGTTCTCCGACATTGCATGAGAAGACATTTCGAACAATCGCAATCAAATTGGGAATGAACCCGTATTTAGTAGAGGTCGCGAATATCCGCGAACAGAGTTCCTGGCCACACAGTAAGCAGCCTGATTATGCCACGAAGAAGGCCTTGAAGATAATCAAGGGGACAATCAAGAAGCTTGAGCGGAACATTGAACTATATACCCAGCGTGTTGGCTTGACCAAACGTGCCTTAGTCATTGGCGGTGGGATCGCGGGGATTCAGGCAGCGTTGGATATTGCTGACGGTGGCTATGAAGTTTTATTATTAGACCGGAAGCAATCGATAGGCGGGCACATGGCACAGATTTCCGAGACATTTCCGACACTTGACTGTCCACAGTGTATAATGACGCCAAAAATGACAGAAGTAGCTCAGCATCCCAACATTAAACTTTACACCTATTCTGAAGTTGAAGAGATAAGCGGATTCATAGGAAATTTCACCGTTAAGCTCCGTCAGAAGGCGCGTTATGTAGATTGGGATAAATGCACAGGGTGCGGAGAATGCATTGCAAAGTGTCCCTCCAAGCCATTATCGGAATTTAACCGGAATCTCTGTAAAGGCACTGCAATATACCGTGATTTTGAGCAAGCAGTTCCCAGTTATCCGGTAATTAATAAAGAAGCCTGTCTTTATTTTCAGAAAGGAGTCTGCCGTGTTTGCGAAAAGGTTTGTCCTGCGGCTGCAATTAATTATGAAGATAAAGATATTATCAAGGAAGAGAAAATCGGGGCAATTATAATTGCGACCGGCTACGATCTAATGCCGATTCAGGCGTTAGGTGAGTATGGTGCGGGTAAGTACAAAGATGTAGTTGACGGCATGCAGTTTGAGCGGTTATTAGCGTCAACCGGCCCGTACGCCGGGAATGTGAAGAGGCCTTCGGATCAGAAGGTTCCCGAGAGTGTCGTTTTCATTCAATGCGCGGGTTCTCGTGACCCTGAAACTCACTATCCATACTGTTCAAAGATCTGCTGCATGTACACCGCGAAGCAGGCATTACTTTACAAGCATAATGTTCACCACGGGAAAGCATATATTTTCTACATTGACATACGTTCGAACGGAAAGGGCTACGAGGAGTTTGTGCAACGTGTCCAGGAAGAGGAGGGAGTTGTTTATATCCGTGGAAAGGTCTCGAAGGTTTTCAAGCGCGGGGATAAACTGGTTGTCTGGGGAGCGGACACTTTAACCGGTCAGACCGTAGAGATAGAAACAGACCTTGTTGTTCTGGCTTCTGCAATGATACCTTCCACCGGTTCATTGAATCTTGCGTCCAAGACCCGGTTAGCCACGGATAAATTCGGATGGTTTTCGGAAGCGCATCCGAAGCTTCGTCCCGTTGAGAGTGTGACCGGGGGTTATTTCCTTGCCGGGACTGCCCAGGCGCCGAGGGATATACCCGAGACCGTTGCACAAGCAAGCGGCGCTGCGAGTAAAGTATTAGCATTATTTTCAAATGAATACATAGAGAGTGATCCTGTAATTGCCCAGGTTGACCCTGAGATTTGCAACCGCTGCGGGTATTGTGAATCGGTATGTGCGTATGGTGCGGTGAAACTGAATCCCAAGACCCGGATTGCAGAAGTCAACGAGGTATTATGCGAAGGTTGCGGAGCGTGCGCAGCGACATGTCCTTCCGGAGCGATATCACACAGGAACAATTCACGAAAGCAGATATTTGACATGATCAGTGTTGCCACGGAAAACTATGATCAGATAACAACCAAATTTGATAAATAAAGAGAGGAATTAAATGAGTGCAGAACTGAAACAAAGCGGAGATAAACCTAACCTTCCTCCTGATACAAAGATGATAGAAGTCTTTATAATGGGGAAGAGGTATAAGGTTCCTGCCACCTTGACAATTCAGAAAGCAATAGAGTGGGCAGGTTTTCAATTTTTACGCGGCTGTGGTTGTCGTGGCGGGATCTGCGGTGCTTGCCCGACCATTTACAGAACGAAGGATGATTATAAACTGAAGATAGGGCTTGCCTGCCAGACCGTTGTAGAGGACGGGATGTACCTTGTTCAGCTTCCTTTTGTTCCAGCACAGAAGAGTGAATACCATATAGAAGATGAGCGTCCGACAATTGCGGCGATTGAAAAGCATTATCCAGAGACATTCCGCTGTGTTCAGTGCAACACCTGTACAAAGGCATGTCCCATGGATATAGAGGTCATGCAGTACATTGCAGAGATAATAAAGGGAGATTACAAGAAGGCAGCAGAACTATCCAGTTCATGTATAATGTGCGGGATGTGCGCAGCCCGTTGTCCGGCAGAGCTCCAGCAGTTTAATGTTGCAATGTTTGTAAGGAGAATGTACGGACGTCACGTTTTACCGAAGGCGGAACATTTACAGAAGCGTGTTAAAGAGATCAATGAAAATAAATATATACCTTTCCTTGATGAATTGGGTGAGATCTCCCACGATGAACTGGTTGAAAGATATAAAAGCCGGGAGTGGCAGCCTGAACCGTATGAAGATCCGAACTGGCAGCCTAAAGAGACAAAGTACCTTTAATATTAATATAATGGAGGTTTAAGATGGGTTACACACCCGAACTAAATGAATTAATTAAAATTGTTGAGAAGACCCGTCCGGAAAGGATCCGTCAGATAAAAGCCGGGCATTCCTTTCCGAAACTAAGTTTGGAAGAGCGCGCCGAGGTTCTTGAAAAGTTCCATCCGGACTATAAGAAGACAGGGCGTTGTCCCATTTTAGCGGGTCCCAACAAGGGTGACGGGAAGTTTTACCCGGAGGAGTTTGTTGAACTTCTCCATTCCGGAAGCCGTCTAAAGGATATTGAGCAATTTGAGAAATTGATACAGAAGCCTGACTATGAAACAGATGTATTAGTAATCGGCGCCGGCGGTGCCGGGTGTTCAGCTGCATTAACGGCCATGGTTAACGGTCAGAATGTAATCATTACCACGAAGCTTCGAATGGGCGATGCAAATACAGTCATGGCCGAAGGCGGGATCCAGGGCGCGACACAGGAAGTTGATTCCCCGTATTATCATTATTTAGATACCATTGGCGGGGGGCATTTTACCAATGATCCGAAACTTGTTAAAGCGCTTGTTAATGATGCTCCATTAGTAATAGAATGGCTTGAATCTCTTGGCATGATGTTTGATAAGGAGAAGGACGGCCGGTTAAAGGTTTTAAAGGGTGGTGGAGTCTGCAGAAGAAGAATGCATTCATCAGCCGACATGACCGGTTCTGAGATAATGCGGGTTCTCCGTGATGAAATAAAGAATAATCCCGATAAGATATTACCAATTGAATTTGCACCTGCAGTTGAATTGATCCTGGATCAAGATGGTAAGTGCATGGGCGCGATACTATATCATTTAGAGACCAAGGTTTATTCAGTAGTCTATGCAAAGGCCGTAGTAATCGCCACGGGCGGTTTCGGCCGGCTTCACATACAGGGTTTCCCCACAACAAATCACTATGGCGCTACAGCAGACGGGATAATTCTGGCATACCGCGCGGGGGTAAGGCACAGGTTCATGTATTCGACGCAATATCATCCGACAGGTGCAGCTTTTCCTGAACAGAACATAGGCCTTCTGATAACAGAGAAGGTTCGTACGCTTGGCGCAGAACCCGTAAACAGGAATGGAGAAGAGTTTGTATTTCCTCTTGAACCGAGGGATGTTGAATCGGCGTGTATCATACGGGAATGTATCGAAAGAAATAACGGAATAGCAACACCCACCGGGCGTTTAGGTGTTTGGCTTGATTCACCCATGATCGAAATCTTACGCGGGGAAGGAACTGTCAAGAAAGCATTAGAAGCAAAATACATTCAGTTTAAACGTTACGGAATTGATATTTCAAAGCAGCCCATGCTTATCTATCCGACACTTCATTACCAGAATGGCGGGATTGAGATAGATGAATGGGGTGATACGACCGTTCCCGGGCTCTTTGCTGCGGGAGAGGTTGCCGGCGGGATCCACGGAGAGAACAGGTTAATGGGCAACTCACTTCTGGATATAAATGTTTTCGGGAGACGTGCGGGGAAGAAAGCTTCAGAATATATCACAGCCGGAATTACATTAGGCACTCCGAAACTGGATCACGTGAAGAAATTCCAGAATGAACTGAAGGAAGCAGGTATAGAGACAGATGAATTATCTCCAATGATACTCCCGGATTACAGTAACCCGAAGGTGAGGGAGAGGCAATTAACAGCAAAGAGATTCGGAACTCTTCAATAAATTATAAGGGGAAATAAATGGAAGAAAAGAGAGAACCAAAGATTGTAGGATTTTTATGTAAGTGGTGCACATCTGCAGCAGCGGATTTAGCAGGGACTTCAAGAATGCAGTATCCTCCCAGTATCCGGCCTATTAAAGTAATGTGCAGCGGGTCGGTTGATATGTCATATATATTACGAGCCTTATTAATGGGCGCTGACGGAGTTCTTGTTGGCGGATGTCATCCGGCAGACTGTCATTACCTTTCGGGAAATTATAAAGCACGCAGAAGAATCGCCATATTAAAAAGTATTTTTGATACCCTTGACCTGGACAGTGAGAGGATTGAGCTGAAATGGATCAGCGCATCGGAAGGGAAGAAATTCGCAGATACAGTTAAGGAGTTTAATGATAAGTTATCAGAGAAAGGTCCGAATGATTTTACTAAGTCATGGAATTTATAAGGAGAATAATAATGACAGGAATAAAAATATTAAAGACAGAGAAGGGGATAAACCAGGGCTTGGAAGATCTGTTCCGGGAACTTTTACAGGATAAGATTCTTGACGGAATAATCATTCCCAAGTCCACCCCGGAGAATAAATTCATATATCAGGTTCTGCATAAAGATCCTGAGAAGCTATCGGGGACCTTCACCTTTTCACCCGTTATGCCTTCAAATTCCGCAACACTCCTGAAGAACATGACCAAGTTAGTTCCTTCAGACGAAAGGATCGGAATTGTATTGAAACCGTGTGAGATGCGCGCGGTAGTTGAGTTAGTTAAATTAAAACAGATAAATCTTGAGAACATATACCTGTTTACAGTTGACTGTGCAGGAACCGTAGATATTGATATCTATTCAAAAGCCGAGACTGACCGTGATATGCTGAATAAAAAGATTCTTGATTCATTCAACAGCAGCGATACCTTACCTGAAGTCAGGACTGCGTGCGGTATTTGCTCCCATAGTTATCCTGCGGATACTACCGATATCGGCATCGGTTTATTCGGTTCAAACACGAATGAGGTTTATATTTCATTCCACACGGAAAAGGGAAAAGAAATAGTCAGTAACATGAAGAACCTGACTGATTCCGAAAAATCAGTAAGAGAAAAAGCGATTCAGAGTATTTCCGAGAAGAAAGATAAGATAAGAGAAGAGTATCTTAATAAATTCAAGTCAGAAGTCAGCGGTATAGAAAAATTAACATCATATTTTTCTAAATGCATCAACTGTCACAACTGCAAATCGCAGTGTCCAATCTGTTTTTGCAGGGAGTGTTTCTTTGAATCAGAAACATTTGATTATGAGTCTGAGCAGCTTCTGACCTGGGCAGATCGTTCAGGAATGTTAAAGATGCCGACAGACCTTTTGTTATTTCATTTAGGGAGAATGAATCACATGGTAAGTTCATGTATCGGTTGCGGAATGTGTTCACAGGCTTGTCCTGTAGGGATTGATGTAGGCAGTTTATTCTTATTAACAGGCCGGAATGCCCAGACAATATTTAATTATGAAGCCGGGCGTTCTTTTGAAGAAGAACTTCCTATAAGCACGTTCAGGGAAGAAGAACTCACAGAACTCGGAGAATAAAAAGAGAGGGAATTAATAGTGAAAGTAATTATACCATACGGTAAGGTTTACCTGCCAATTGAAGTTGACCAGGCCAATGTAGGCGAGGTTATCAGGCCGACTTCAGTTGAAAAGCGCAATGAAGATAAGCTGATAGAGAATGCAATAATGAATCCAATTAAATCAGAATCCTTTACAGATTTCCTGAAAGGGGGGAGAAATATCCTGATTATTGTAAATGACGGAACACGTCCCACACCAACTGCAAAGGTTTTGAAAAAGGTAAAAAAGTATCTAGACGGATTACCGTTCAAATTCATCATTGCGACAGGTGTTCACAGGGCTCCGACTGAGCAGGAGTATCACGATATTTTCGGAGAACTTTATAATGAATACGGAGACAGGATATTTGTTCACGATGCAAGGAAGAAGGAGGACATGATATATCTTGGCAAGTCAAGGAACGGAACACCAATGTGGGTGAACAAGCTTGGGGTTGAAGCTGACAGGATATTGATCATAGGTTCGGTCGAACCCCATTACTTTGCCGGATTTACCGGGGGCAGGAAGGCGTTTCTCCCGGGGATTGCGTCGTATGAGACGATTGAGGCCAACCATAAATTTGCTTTGGAAGATAATGCAAAGGCTCTTAATCTTGATAATAATCCCGTTCATCTTGACATGGTTGATGCCATAAAAACGATTAAAGATAAGAAAATATTTTCAATTCAGACGGTTCTTGATAAAGATAAGAATATTTACGATGTTAAGGCAGGAGAGATAAATTCATCGTTTGAAGCTGCAATTAATTCTGCAAAGCAAGTATTCTGTGTTAAAATAAAGCACAAGTACGACGTCGTGATTACCGTTGCGCCATACCCGATGGATGTTGATCTTTATCAGGCACAGAAGGCAATTGACAATGCAAAGTATGCATTGAATGACGGAGGTATAATCATCCTTATTTCCGAATGCAGGTCAGGTATTGGCGAGACGAACTTTTTTGATTTAATGAAGGATGCAGAAGATCCTGAAAAGGCGTATGACAAGATAAAAGAAGGGTATAAACTAGGATATCATAAAGCTGCAAAATTAATCGAGATCCTTCGTTGGGCGGAGATTTGGGCTATTACCAATTTAAATCCCGATAAATTGGAATCTATTTTCATCAAGCCATTTGATTCTATCCAGGATGCGATTGAGACAGCCATTCAGAAAAAGGGAATGAGCACCAAGATTTTATTTTTATTAGAAGGGAGTGTTACCATCCCGATCCTTTCTCCGGATGAATCCCCTCCCGAAAGTATAATAAAAGATCTAAAGTTTTAAAAGGAGAACAACCAGATGAAGGAAGAGTTGACAGCAATAGTCGGAGAGAAGTATGTTTCAGATGATATAATAGACCGTTATGTTTACGGTTCCGATGCTTCTATTCATCAAAAGATGCCGGAGATTGTAGTTCGTCCCGGTACAGTTGAGGAAGTATCCCGGATCCTTAAATTTGCAAATGAGAAAAAGATCCCTGTAGTAGCCAGGGGAGCGGGTTCCGGAATGTCAGGCAATGCCGTTCCGATGTCCGGCGGGATCATTCTTGATCTTAAGCGGATGGATAAGATATTGGAGATTAAACCTGAAGACCTTTATGTCAGGGTAGAGGCCGGGGTTGTAAATGATGAGTTGAACAGGGTATTAAAGCCGTACGGCTTTTTCTTCGCCCCAAATCCCGCGAGCGGGAAGATCTGTACGATAGGCGGTATGGTTGCAAATAATGCATCGGGGATGCGCGCGGTAAAATACGGTGCGACACGTGATGCCGTAATGGGTTTGAAGATAGTTCTTGCAAGCGGTGAAGTTTTAGATGCGGGGACAAAAACACTGATAGAATCTTCAGGCTATCAGATAGAGCGGTTAATGGTCGGGAGTGAAGGGACCCTTGGAATTATTGTAGAAGCGACGCTTCGTTTAACACCGTTGCCGAAAGAGAAGTCGATGGGTGTTGCAGCATTCAATAAATTATCCGGGGCAGGAGAAGCGGTTTCAAAAATTATTGCTGCGGGTATTATCCCGAGTTTCCTTGAATACATGGATAATGTCGCGATTAAATCAGTTAATAAAATGCTTAACTTAAACTTACCGGATGTTGAAGCGATTGTAGTTTTCGAGTGTGACGGGGTCCGGGAAGATATTGATTATAATATAGAAAGGATAAAGAAGGTATGTACCGAGCAGGGCGCAACCGGGATCAAAGTAAGCAGTGACCCGAAGGAAATGAACGAGATTTATCTCGGAAGATCAAAGTTATTCCCGGCCATGAGCCAGTACCAGGACGGCCTGGTTGTCACTTCACTTGCCGATGACATGGCGGTTCCCAATTCAAAGATTGCAGAAGTTTCAGAGAAGATCCACGAGATAGCAAAGAGGAACGAAGTAGTAATAACCACATATGGCCATGCAGGGGAAGGATTAATCCATACCAAACTTTTAATTGACCCGACAAAGCAAATAAACTGGGAGCATGCAAAGAATGCAGTAGCTGAAATCTATGAAACAGTGATCTCTGTCGGAGGTACAGTTTCCGGAGAACACGGTGTTGCCATTTCAAAAGCGCCTTATTTCAAGAAGGAGAGGGCAGGTTTATTGAAAATGTTTCATATGATAAAGAAGACCTTTGATCCGAATAATATTCTCAATCCCGGAAAATTGCAGGATGCACCTGATGACTTTTTAACTGCAACAGAAATCCGTTACCCTGTGGAGGATTAAAATATGAATATGCCCAATGCCAAAAAATATCTCAATGAAATGTCAAACTGTATCCGCTGCGCATACTGTTTTGCGGACTGCCCTACATTTACCAACTTCATGTGGGATTCCAACTCCGCCCGGGGAAGGATAATGATTGCTTACGGAATGCTTCAGGGAGAGATACCCTTAACTGAGACTGCAGTTGAAAGGGAGTTCCTCTGCACATTATGCGGGCAATGCGAAGTGAAATGTTCCGCCGGCATCAAGATTCTGGATGTAATAAAGGCGACCCGTAAAGATCTTGCGGAATCAGGAAACCTGCCTGAGAGTCACAAAGCAATGAAGGAAGTATTCAATGAGAAAGAGAATATCTATGGTGAGGATCAGTTCATTCCCGAAAAAATTGAGAATAGCGCTGAGTATATCGTTTTCGGAGGATGTGTCGGGAATTTCCGTGAGAATGAAAGCCTTGTCAAATCCCATAAGTTATTTGAAAAATTAGGAATTAAATTTACGCGGATCCCGGAAGTCTGCTGTGGAGGAGTATTTGCGGATCTTGGACTGGATGCCCCGGAGAAACTGGCAAAGAAGAATATTGATGCAATCCTCTCCACCGGAATTAAAAAGATTATCTTTACCTGTCCCAAATGCTTTATGACCTTCAAAGAAGATGAACGATATTCTGAGTTGCGGGAAAAGGGTATTCAAATGCAGAATATTGTTGAAGTTTTACGCGATAAACAGTTCGAAATAAAATTTGACAAGAAAGTGACCTATCATGATCCCTGTGATCTCGGGAGACACGAAGGAATTTTTAATGAGCCGAGAGAAGTGATCAAGAAAGTAGCGTCAAACTTTAAGGAACTCTCGAAGAACAAGGACCAGTCGCATTGCTGCGGTTCCGGCGGCGGGGTTCGCGGTGCATACACCAAATTATCTATTCAGATAGCAAAGGGCCGTCTGAAGGAAGCGCTTGACATGGAGGCCGAGGTACTTTTGACTGAATGTCCGTCATGTCTCCATAATTTACGCAATGCAAAGAAGAAGAGAGATAACATCGAGATTAAAAATATCTCTGAATTTATCTATGATTTAATTGAAGGGGAGAAATGATCACCTGGAAGCCGATAGGACAGCTGCTTGTTGAGCATTCATACATCTCGAAAAAAATGCTGGATGAGGTTTTAAAAGAACAGAAAACATCCGATATTTATTTCGGTGATTATCTTCTTAAGAAAAAATTGATACGGGATATGAAGCTCCGTTTTGTTTTGGAAGAGCAGTCAAATTTATCTTCAACTGCAATTGAGAAGTACAGGTATTTACCCTTCGCATCTCTTCAGTTTACAGTTATAGATATTCTCACAACCGGTATTAATTTTGAAGACAACGCAAGGATTTGTGAATTTTCCATTATGAAATTCAAAAAGGGTGAGCCTGTTTCTCAAACGAGGAAATTAATTAAAATGGATGTTGAGCTTCCGGTATTATTTCATAACGTGTTTGAATGCGCTGCAGGTATAAATTCCGCAGAGAATTCCCTCGATTACTTTGCGCCTGTTTTGAATCAGCTTCTGGATAATGAGATAATAATTTCATTCAGTACTCCTTTTGTGTTCGATTTTATCTTCAGGCAGATAAAGAAGAAATTTAAGATTTCGAATTCGGTACATATTGATTTAATGACAATCTGGCGGCGGATGAAGCCTGGTCCCGGTGCAGGATATACATCATTTATTAAATTCTGTAAATTACTGGGGATAGATGTTGTTCCGCCCTACTCATCATTAAATAACTGTTCGATAATATTTCAGATATTTCAGAAACTGATTGATGAACTGAGGGGGAAGGCAATTACAAATCTTGATGAACTCATACGTTTTCAGGACAGAAACTTTTATTTCGGGGTTAATGAAAAAATTGATATCCCTGAGGATATTTCAGAAGCGATCTCACGTCAGGAATCCGTTGATATTGAATATTATTCACCCTGGACACAAGAAAGAACCTTCAGGAGAATAGATCCGTATGAGATTCTTTTCCGGGAGAACAGTGCGTATCTACTAGGTTACTGTAATCTCAGGAGGGAGTTCAGAACTTTCAGAATAGACCGGATAGGGAAGATAATCAAGACCGAAAAACCTTTTATTAAACGAAAGAAACCTGATTTTTGGACATCTTAGGATATCATGCTGAAGAGAATATTCAACCCCTGGAATTTAATAATAAATAACTGCAGAATTTTTGGACGGAATGAAAGGAAACTATTTCAAGTCGAGATTGTCAATAATAAAATTGAAAAGATCCGGCTTTTAAGAAAGCCTCTCGCGAAAAAAATTACAAATAATAATATTCTTGATCTGGCCGGAAGTATGTTATATCCCGGATTCAATGATTCACATACGCATTTCATGTGGATGGGTTTGAAATTAATCAGTTTAAATTTTGAAGGGACTGTTTCCGCGGAAGATGTATATTCAAGATTAAAAGAGTATATAAAGAAGGTCCCTCCCGGCTCTGCCATAATCGGGGAGGGATATGATGAAACTAAGTGGAAGGCGGAAGGGAATATTTTAAAATCCGAACTTGATAAGATTTCTCCGAAGAATCCTGTTGTCTTGAGAAGGGTCTGTGGGCATAAGGGTATTGCAAATACAGAAGCATTGAAACGGATCCCGAGTACCTGGAAAATTGTGAACAGGGATTCAGGGGAACTTTTCGAGGATGCGGTTCTCTATATCAGGAAGTTATTTCCCCCGACCGAGGATGAATTAGACAGTGGTTTGAAAGAAGCGATCAAACTTGCAAAGAAGGAAGGAGTAACCTCCATTACCGATGTAGTGAACAAGGATTATTTTAAGACGTATCAGAGGTACTTTGCAAAAAATAAAAACCCAGAAATCCGTGTCAGCCTTTATTTCACTTATGAAAATATTAACGAGGTCATATCAACGGGATTGGAAGCAGGATTCGGGAATGAATATATGAAGGTTCGCGGGATAAAGCTTTTTACTGACGGGTCGATCGGGGCATATACCGCAGCGATTAATCAGAATTTTCTCGGGAAGAAAACGAACGGTGTCCTGATATTCCAAACCCCTAAACTAAAAGAGTTAATTTTAAAAGCTGACAGGAATAATCTTCAGCTTATGATCCATGCAATAGGCGACAGGGCAATTGACCAGGTGCTTTCAATATTCAAGTCAATAGATTTTAACAGGGAACTAAGACACCGTCTGGAGCATATTGAGCTGATATCCGATAGACAGATTATAGAAATGAAGAAGCTGGACTTAATAGCATCAATGCAGCCGAATTTTGTAGGAGAATGGAGTCATCCGGATGAGATGTACTCTCAACGACTGCCTTTAGAATATTTTATGAGGAATAATAACTTCGCTAAAGTAATAAAGGCAGGCCTCCCCCTCGCTTTAGGCTCGGATTGCATGCCGTTCGGACCGTGGTACGGGATTGAATCCGCGGTTAACCATCCCATTATCGGGTCAGAAATATCCTTTAGACAGGCAGTGAAGGCATATACCGAGGGCAGCGCTTTCGCGGAACATGAAGAGAAGAACAAAGGAAAGATCAAGGAAGGATATCTCGCCGATCTAATTTATAAATGTGATTCGTGAATCGAAAGAAAAATATTTTTTAACCGCAGAGGACGCAGAGTTCGCAGAGAATTTATTTTACCACGGAGAACACTGAGAACACGGAGAAAATATTTCCAATTGAAAATTGTAGATTTTAGATTGAAAATTTAAAATTGGGAATATAGCATTATAAATGTTGTTGCAGTTGTTTAGAGCAATTGATGCTTAACAAAACAGTGGATGCGAGAAGAATGATCCCGATAGTTACAAAGAAACATCGGGACGTCTGCGCTTCGCTTGTCGCAGGATTGACGGGATTAAGAAGAGAATATATAAATCATGATTTGTGAACTGTGAACTGAAAGACAAAATATTTTTTCACCGCAGAGGACGCAGAGGAGAAACGCTTCGCATTGAAAAATTAAGATTGAAAATTGTACATTGAAAATTGAAAATTGGGAGTATCGCATTGTAAATAATGGAGCAAATGTTCTGTACATTTACTACTTAACAAGATATCGGATATGTTATCAACTACCGAACACTTCAGAGACATGGTAAGGATTAATGAAGAAATAGGTAAAAACTACCATTATCACATTCCATCCTCCACCTTCCACTTTCCACTATTTAAAGAGCTGCGCTCTTTAAATATAACAGGGACTTGGACGAGACCTGTAAGAGACAAAAAATTAAAAGAAAAGATAAAGATAAATAAACAGGGAATTGAATGGAATGGATGGGAAAAGATTAAGAATTACTTAGTTGGTTTTAAGATGATAATGATATACTGAACAAAAGAGCAAGTGATACTTAGGCAGCAAGAGAATTTAATTTTCACCGCAGAGGACGCAGAGTTCGCAGAGAATTTATTTTACTACGGAGACACGGAGATCATGGAGAAAAAATATAAGATTGAAAATATTAAATTGAAAATTGCTGCGAGCTTAAGATTTGTTTTTTTTATTCATTTCATTATCCACCTTCCACACTCCACCTACCACTATACATAAAGAGAGATTGCTTCGTCATTCGCATAGCTCATTCCTCGCAATGACAGTGTACCACGTGGGGTACACTGCTTCGCTAATAATGTTATTTAATTTGCAGACGATTTAATGTCATTGCGCTATCGAGACAAAGTCGAGATCTAGCAAGCGCAGCGATGCGTCCGCGAAACGAAGTGAAGCGTGGCAATCCCATTTTTGTTTTACAAACCTTTGATACACACAGTAGGAGCTTTTCGTTATAGGGTAAACCCTTTATGGTTTACCTCCCCGGAAGCCCATCTTTTGTAATTTTTTTATAGCTTCCGTTTTACGGTTCACAGATCACGATTTTTTAACAACCCCTTGACAAATGCCTTCAAATATGTTATAATAATATTGGTCGTTAAGGAAACGACATAAAACAAGGAGACGAGAACAATGTATCGGAAGATGAGTGAGAGTGCGGTGATACTGGCGTATATAAGTGAGGTCTCGGCAAGTAACGGGGCGTCGATAGATGAGAGGAAGCTGACAGAATTTATGAGGCAGCTCGGTTTAAACAAGGGATTGATTGATTTTGAACTAATAAGTCTTGTTGAGAGGGGATTGATTAAAAAGACACGAAGCCAGGGAAGGAAAGTGTATAAGCTCACCAGGAAGGGGAACCAGTATTCAAAAAGTGTAATAATAGTAAATTAGAAGGAGAGAGACTACAATGAAAAAAGCCTGTACGATAACTGCAATTCTTACCTTGTTCGGAGGGTATATTCTCCCGAAGAAGGAGAAGGATATCTGGGTAGGGAGCATAATAAAGTTATTAAAGCCCTTGGGATTCTCTCCGAATGCAATCAGGTTATCATTATCCCGGATGAAGAAGCATAAGGCGCTGGAGAGTTTTAAAATAGGCAAAGAGAGTTATTACAGGATCACCGATTTCGGTATGAAATGGGTGAAATATGGAGAAGAGCGCGCGTTTCATTTTGAAGAGGGGCATAAGTGGGATAGGAACTGGAGATTGGTAATATATAATATACCTGAGAAAATGAGGAAGCAGCGGGATGCATTCAGAAGTAAGTTAAATTCAGCGGGATTTGCTTCGATAGGATCATCCTCTTATATTTATCCGCATGATTTTAATGAACAGGTAAAAAAACTTGCGGAATATTTAAAGATACAGGATTATGTCGAGATATTTAATGCGAAATATTATGAAAAGGATTTGACCGGATTTGTGGAAAGGTACTGGAACATTAAAAAAATAGAAAAGATGTTCAAAACATTTTTAAATGAATATAAAAAGAAATTCAATGAATTTAAAAAGAACCGGCAAAAAAATCCTGCAAAATGCTTCGCAGTAAAATTTAAGCTAATGACGGAATTTATTGATTTATGTTTTGAAGATCCGAAACTGCCGCTTGAATTATTGCCGAAGAATTGGATAGGGAAGGAGACTCAGAAATTCGTTGATGATTTTTATGAATATCTTGACCCGATCTCACAGAAATATTTTAATGATGTCTTTAAAAGTGCCGGTATGACAGAAGAACTTAAAAGAAAAAGCTCAAAAAAGAAAAAAGGTAACGGAGCTAAAAATGTCGAAAAAAAAGAAAAAAGAAAAAGATGATCTCTATTTAGAGATCTTACTAGAACTGTTTATATATTTATAAAAACAGTTGGTGACAGTTGGTGCCTGGGTCCACAAGTCCACAGGCTAAATATCAGCATTTTTCATATAATTTATTAAAAAAGTAAAAAGTTATAAATACCCATATAATCGATATCTTAAGTAATTTAGAACCGGCTTAAATCCTACTAATTTTGTAGGTGTTTACTTGTGGACCCAGGCACCAAGTTCACATTTCCGGATTGGTCGATTTCCCAGGTCATTTTTCCTTTTTCAGAGCTTTCGAATATGAATTTTTGATTACCGTCCCAGTATATGTTCCAGGTTGATGTTTTCTGAATTTTGATCTGTTCCTTGAAGATTTCATTTTTATCTTTATCGCGGAGTTTGATTTTAATTATTTGATTTGGAGAGTCTTCGTTTTGTTTGACGCTGGTAAGGATGATATAATTACCATCGGGGGATTTAAATTTATTTGTTTGTTTCTCCGGTTTTTTATTAAAACAGCTTAGAGCCAGAAAAATAGAGAGAGCAATTGAAATAATAACTATCAAATCTCTTTTTTTCATTCTTCTTTCCTTCCTCTTTTTAACCTTTGACTACAGCGAGTGGAACTAACCTTGCCACCTTTCTTGAAAGGCCTGCCCT
>JAQVHJ010000238.1 GCA_028696285.1 bacterium | reverse complement strand
TTGCATCTTCAAGTGAGATATTTCCATGGCCTTCTTTTTTCCAGCAGAATTTTTTAACCTTATCAAGTTCAATGCTTCCTTTACACGGTTGAAAATCCTTTTCAATCTCTGTGAGATTCTGGTCAAGCATTGCAGCAGCCAGAACAATCTTGAAAATAGACCCGGGGTTATACCTGCCTTGAATGGCCCTGTTGATTAGGGGGACGGAAGAGTCGTTCAGGATTCTGTCCCATTCATCGCTTTTAAGGCCTTTTATGAAGATATTCCCGTTAACTGTTGTTCTGCTTGCAAGGGCGAGGACTTCACCGGTCTTTGTATTAAGAACAATTATTGTTCCTCTCTTATCTTCGAGTAGTTCTTCTGCTTTCTTTTGAAGACGAAGATCGATTGTAAGGAATATATTATCTCCGGGTTCAGGCTTCTTTTCAAGTTCACGTTTTAAAATATTTTTAATCTCGGTCAGATTGACAATTTCCGGATTGGAAATAGGTTTTCCCACTGCATTAATAATATCGAGGGATAACCAGTCTTCTCCCTTGAGATTCTTTTCAAAGATCTCTTCAATCCCATAATACCCGATATAATCCTGCGCATCATATTCAGGGAATTTATTCGATTTCAGATATTCCTCCGGGATCAGACTGACATATCCCAGGACATGGAAGCATAATTCATTGAACGGGTAGAATCTGACTGACCTTGATTTTATATAGATATTCGAGAATTCGGGGAGTGAAGTAGTAATTTTAATATATTTTTCAATCCCTATATCCTTAGCAAGGATTCTCGGCTGGTATGAATATTCTGCGCATTCTTCCTGGATATTAAAACCGATCTCAGTGTTGAGCCTCTGAATAATCTTTAGATTTTCGGATTTCTTAGTTTCTGTGATCATATACAGGTCATAACTGATCCTGTTATCTGCAAGGATCTCTCCGTTCCTGTCAAGTATGAAACCCCGTGCCGCTTTCTTGGGAGAGATTTGGATATAGTTTTTATCAGACAATAAACGGAATCTCGTGCCTTGCTTTATTTGCAGATCATATAACCTGAAGAAAATCAGGATGAGAGGTATAAACATGAGAAACAGAGCTGTCTTTAATCTTGAATTAATAAAAGTAAATTTCTTCTGCTCTTGTTTCTTTATATACATAGGAGTTTATTATACGGAAGTTCTTTTGATCTCTTCCAGTTTTAACTTAGCAACGATATAATCAGGGTCAATCTCTAAAACCTTTTTAAAATAGATCTCGGCATGCCTGTAGTCTTTAAGATGCATGTAGATGGTTCCGACTTTATACGCAGCAAACGGGTCATTAGGATGTGTTTCCAGAACTTGGAGATGAGCTTTTATCGCTTCCTGGAACTCTTCTTTCTGGAAATAGATCTGGCCTATCTTATTTAAGGAGTAGGTATCGTTCGGGTTATAGTAAATAGCCTTTTTCAATGTTTCAAGGGCTTTGTCAAAGTCATTCATTTCCAGGTAAATATTAGAAAGGTCGTAATAAAGCATGAAATCTTCGTCATAGATTGAAAGCGCTTTATTAATGTATTCCAAAGCGGTTTTATAATCCTTCTGCTTGACAGCGATCTGGCTCAGGCTTGAAAATATAAGGTAATTATCCGGCTGGATCTTGAGCGCCATGTCAAAGTAGTCTTTTGCTTTTTCGAAGTTCTGAGTTTTCATATACAGTATTCCGAGATTATTAAGTACGCGTGAATCAGATTTGTTAATCATCATCAGCTTCTCGAAAACACCAATTGCCTTATCTGTTATTTCCTGATCCGAATACAGGTATCCCAAGTTGAACAAGGCGTCTATATTTTGGGGATCAATTTCGATTAATGCTTCATATTCCTCAATTGCTTCACCAATCTGTCCGTCAACCTGGAACAGGTGTGCAAGATAGTTCTTGACAGCAATTGAATGTTCGTCAATCAATTGAGCTTTCCTGAAATTCATGATGGCTTCTTTGAAATTCTTTCTTTTAAGGAATGTAACCCCGGCATTGAAATAGCATTGGAAAAACTGTCCATCACCTAACTTGTCCGCGAGTTTAAATTGCTCCTTCGCTTCCGGCATCCTGTTCATGTCGAAATAGATATTTCCGAGAAAGTCGTGCGGGTCGGGGATCTGATCATTCTTCTTGATAGCCTTTTCCAGTTTCTGTATTGCCTTCTCGCTGTTTCCTGCCTGGTAATAACCTAAACCTTCATAGATCAAATCTTCGAATTTCTCAAAAAAGAGTGCCATCCTTATCTCCTTCGATTTTTAAATTTCCGGTTTCATAAGCGGGAATAGAATAACATCTCTAATGGACGGAGCATTTGTGAAGAACATTATGAGTCTGTCAATTCCTACGCCTAACCCGCCGGTCGGGGGCATTCCAAATTCCAATGCATTTACATAATCGTAATCCATTCTTTGCGCTTCATCATCACCTGCTTCCAAGTCTTTTACCTGCTCTTCGAACCGTTCTTTCTGATCCCAGGGATTATTTAATTCTGAAAATGCATTACCGAGTTCCATTCCAGCGATGAATACCTCAAATCGTTCAACGAGCCTGTCATCATTCCTGTGAACCTTTGTTAATGGTGAACTGTCTTTAATATAATCCGTGATAAATGTCGGCTGGATTAACTTTGGCTGAACAAAAACTTCAAATAACTTTTCAATTACCTTACCAAGCTTCTCCTGCTTTACCTTATCCTTCTCTTCGAGCATAGCCTGAAGTTCTGTAATGGATTTATTTTTAACAGAGAAACCTGCAAACTCCTCAAATGAATCCTCCATTGAAATACGTTTCCAGGGTTTTGCAAGATTTATATTAGGAAACTCGTTGAAAGCTAATTCTTTTTTCTGATACAGTGTTTCGCAGATATTAATGAACAAATCTTCAACGATCAGCATCATATCATTATAATCTGCATATGCCTGGTATAATTCAAGCATAGTAAACTCAGGGTTATGGTTCCGGTCCATTCCTTCATTTCTGAAGTTCCGGTTAATCTCAAACACCTTTTCAAATCCGCCTACTATCAGGCGTTTCAAATAGAGTTCCGGCGCAATCCTCAGGTAAATCTCTGAGTTCAGGGCATTGTGATGTGTCTTGAACGGCCTTGCCGCCGCGCCCCCGGGGACAAATTGAAGCATGGGTGTTTCAACTTCAAGGAAGTTACGGCTGTTCAGAAATTCACGGATTGAATTGATGATCCGCGAACGAGTTATGAAAACTTCCTTAACTTCCGGGTTTACTAACAGGTCAAGATATCTCTTCCTGTAACGGAGTTCCTTATCCTTCAAACCATGCCACTTCTCCGGAAGAGGATGGAGTGATTTTGTAAGGAGTATGATTGATTTGCAGAGAATTGAGATCTCTCCCTTGTGCGTGCGGAACATTGTTCCCGTAACACCCGCAAAATCCCCTACATCAAGATGTTTGTACACTTCAAAATCCTGTTCGGGTATCTGGTCCTTCCTGATATAAACCTGGACTTTTCCCGATACATCGGTAATATCAAAGAAACCGGCTTTCCCCATAATCCTGTTCGCGGTGATTCGTCCCGCAGTACTTACCGGGAACTCGGATTCCTCCTTCTCAAAACGCTCGATGATGTCATGGATGGCATCCTTCTTATCAAACCGGTATTCAAATGGCTTATAACCATTCTCTATGAACCAGTTTAACTTCTCTATTCGGCTTTGAATTACCTGGGTGATTTCATTTTGCTCGGTCATTTATTCTCCTTTGAAACAATTAATTGGCTATTAGATATTTAAGAACATTCTCAAGTTCCGCGCCCATAGTCCGGTTTACTGTGTCAATCATTCCGGAATCAAAGGCATCCTGCTGCTCACTCGGGGAGGAGTCAAGAGAAACTTGGGTTGAAAACGAACTGCTGATCATCGATTTCGCCGCAGGATTAAAACGGTGAACCTGGGTCCCGGTATTGTCAAGTATAACTACTACAGGCGGGGTCTTGACCTTGAACTGTTTCAGTAAATCTGCATTCGCAATGGAATCAATGTATAAAAATTTAATGCCTTCAGGTTCAAAGGTCTTCTGCGCATTGAGAACGATCGCAGAAACTTCATAGATACTGTTGACAGTCTGGGCACTGAACTTATTCTTCGTTTCCGCATTTATTTCATAGGTGAAAAATAAAACAGTTCCCTTTAGCGCAGGATTAGAAAATTCAGCATAGGTATCCCCGTCTTTCCAGGTGTGACTGTATTCCAAAATATCCTTTTCTTCCGGAATTATCACATTCTCCTCTAATGGAGTACAACCCCAATAAACTAAAAATAACGCAAATAAAACAGAAAATAAAATATACTTTCTCATACAAACCACTCCTTTTTCTTATTTAATTATAATATAACATATTTTTATCTTACTTTCAAGTAAAAAACAGGGACGGTTCTTTCATTTTTATCATAGTGGAGAGTGGATAGTGGAGAGTGGAGAGTGATAATGGAAAATGTGAGCCGTAATTGGAAATACAAAAGAATTTTTACCATGAAGGACACGAAGGACATGAAGGGTATAATCGTGATTTGTGAACCGTGAACCGAAAGAAAAATATTTTTTAACCGCAGAGGACGCGGAGTTCGCAGAGAATTTATTTAACCGCGGACCACGCGGACCACGCTGTTTTGTTGATATTTGGTGCTTTAAATATACTGAACCAA
>JAQVHJ010000237.1 GCA_028696285.1 bacterium | reverse complement strand
TGACAATGATGCCAGAGTTTACAAGTAAACACTTACAAAATAAATAGCATTTTTGAAAATTGGATCACTCTATGCCAACCGGACTAAATAATGTAAAAATGGCACTCCCAACATATTGGCATTTACAAGCTTTTTTGTAAAAAAACAGGGACGGATAGAAAAAAAGTTGAAAAATTATACATTAGTGGAAAGTGGGGTGTGGATAATGGAATGTTGAATAAAGACAATAAGCATAATCAAAGCGAATGAAGTTTTTGTTTTCCGAAGCACGATCCACGGTTCACAAACTCTCGCAATAACTTTAAACCGTTTGCACACCAAATAACGTCATTAGCGAAGCAGTGTACCCCACGTGGTACACTGTCATTGCGTTGCTTGTCCAGAGTGAAACGAAGGACCTGGCGAAACAATCTCTCCTCGAACTAGAACTGATTTCTAAGTTCACCATTCACTGAATATGCTGTCTGATAAAATCTATCCGTTCACTTGCAATTCTGCAAAGCTGGGATTTTGGATAGGAAGAAAGAAAATTCTCGAATTCCTTAGAAGCTTTTTTGTATTTTTTATCCTGGAAAAGAATATCTGCTATCTTAAATTGTATGATTTCCTTTAACTCAGACGAGAGATCTTTTCTGCCAAGCATCTCACGAAGAATCTTTAGAGCGGTAAGATGATCTTCTTCAAATATCTTCGTGTAAACCCTTTCTAATAACATCTTTTCAGAATGTTTCATAGGTCTTGGTTATTTATTATTTTCCGATTTCTTCTTTTGTTTTTCTATCGCTTCAAAAGTAATGCTGGTAACTGTATTTGTTTCCGGGTCATATTTAAAACCGTTCCCGAAACAATCTTTCGGGGGAACTTGAAGATATCCTTCCTTTACTAATTCATCTATACTCTCCGGAGAACGGTTTTTCTCATCCTTGAAAAGCATTACGGCTTGCTGTATCATTTCAATCTTCGTGTTAATTTCATGGCGCTCTACTGTTTTTAAAGTCCTGAGATTTACATCTACATAATCTTTATAGGGCTTGCAACTCTGAATGGAAATGATCGTTATGAGCATAGAAAAAAGTATCAGAATGTTTTTTAATATCTTCATATTATTTCTTACGATTCCAGCTCACCGCTGAAAACAAATTTCATCTCCCCAAATTGAACTAAATCACCAAAATTAATTATCTTTATCTCTATCTTTTCCCCGTTAACAAATGTACCGTTTGAACTGTTCAAATCTGTTAAAATATAATGCCCGTCCTTATATTCAATCTGGGCATGCTTTCGGGAAACAGTTGTATCTACTACTATTATATCTGCGCCCTGGCTCCTTCCAACGGTTACATTTAATTTCTCAATCGGATATCTCTTTCCTTCAGAACCCGGGTTCCGTGAAAGAAGATACGGTTTCCCGAGCTTGGTTATATCTTCCTTCTCAAAAGCTGTAATGATACTTGTTTCTGTCTCATCGTCATAACCGGCTGCTTCACTGAAAACAATTACAAAATTGGCAATCTCAACTTCATCATTGTTGCTTAATAAATGCTTCATGATTTTGTTTCCCTGCATATAACAGCCGTTCTCTGTGTCAAGATCCTCAAAAATAAAACCGTCGTCAGTCTTTCTTATTTTTGCATGAAAAGGAGCAATTAACAGGTGATCAAGAACAACATCATTCGATGGATCCGCTCCCAAGGTTATGATTTCCTTGTCTAAATTAAGTATCTGAATTATTTCCTTCCCGGATTTTACTATTATTTTCTCCATCATACCTCCTGAAAAATTTTTTTACCTGCCAAATAATAACCTGTCAGCAAGAACGTCTGAAAGCTCTGCGTCTCGTATCTTTTGGGCGGCTTGTTCAACATCATAGGGAACCCTTTGAAAAAAAACCATTAACTTATCTAAGTCAAATATTACATATGATGAATCCTTTATCCCGTCCCGCGGCTGGCCAACACTGCCAACATTTATAAAATACCTCTTATTTTCATCAAATGTAAAATCCTTCGGGGGATGCATGTTCACCGAATCAGAAATATCTTTTGAAAAGATTATCGGCTGATGCGAATGCCCTATAAAACACGCGATCTCCTCCGTGATCTTATAAAAAGCTGTCTTTGCATCATCATTATTCAAAATGTAATTCCAATTCTCAGGGAATAATGGTGAAGAATGTACCATCATGATCCTTTCTTTTTCATCAAGGTAATTTACATATTCAAGATTCTTTAAATATTTCCTGCTCTCTTCTGTCAGCTGGTTTTGTGTCCAAATCGCTGCGGCACGCGCGTAAATATTGAAATATTCCAAACTGATTAAACCTAATCCTGCTGCATCATGATTTCCTAAAACAACCTTGGAACAACGATTCTTTATTATCTCCACGCATTCATTGGGATTCGCCCCATAACCGACAATATCCCCGAGACAAATGATATCCTTAACATCTTCTTTCTTTTCTATGTCTTCCAAAACCGCTGTTAAAGCTTCAAGATTCGCATGAATGTCTGAAATAATCGCTATTTTCATCTAATGTGAAGCTCCTTTTTTCTCAACAGTTATCTTATCCAATATACCGTTAACAAATTTATTCGAATCGGTATTACCGTATTTCTTCGCAACTTCTATCGCCTCATTTATCGAGACCTTCCGCGGTATATCTTCCCGGTAAACTAATTCAAACACTGCAAAACGCAGTATGTTCCGATCCACTATCGCCATACGCTTGATTACCCAATTCTTTGCATACGACTCAATGAGCTCGTCTATATCAGTTAAATGCTCGGTAGTACCATAAACAAGATCACGCGTATAACTTTCTATACTCTTATCACTCACTTCGGAAAATTGTTCATTAAATATTTCAAGCGCTTCTCCGGGCGTATACTTCATTACATCCATCATGTAAAGGATCTGCAAGGCATTCTCCCGCGCTTGGCGGCGGCCTTGAACAAATGTAACTTTGGAACCGGGCGTTTCCTTTTCTTTAGATTTTTCCATAAAGATCTGACATCTCGAGAACTGCTAACGCTGCATTAAATCCTCTGTTTCCGGATTTTGTCCCTGCTCGCTCCATCGCCTGCTCAATAGTATCCGTAGTTAAAATTCCATAAATAACAGGAACATCCGAGTCCATTCCAATCTTCGATACGCCTTTTGAAACCTCCGACGCTACAAAATCAAAATGAGGCGTATCTCCCCTGATAACCGCTCCTAAGGCAACTACTCCATGATATTTCTTCGATTTATTCTTTAAAATCTTGCCAATAGTCGAAGGTATTTCAAAAGAACCGGGAACCCAATATACATCAATATCCTCTTCCCGAACATTATGCCTCTTAAAGCAATCAAGCGATCCCTCAAGAAGTTTCTTGGTTATCAGTTCATTGAAACGGCTGATTACTATACAGAATTTCTTTCCCTTTCCATCAAATTTTCCGCTTATTTCTGCCATTTCTTACTCCGTATTTTTTAGTTTTCTATTATAACATTTTTAGTCTTTATTGTCAATATTTAATTTAGTTATTTAATTAATACTATCTTCCCTGTCTTTTTAACTCCGGAATGCGTTTCTATGATGAAAATATAAACCCCTTATGACGCGTTCTCCCTTGTATCTGTAAAACCTGTCCAAATTAAATACCCGCCGTCGGCATAGATTCCGTATTCAGAAATAAACGCTCCTGAATCATTATTGAAGAATTTAATCGCACTATTAAGGGTCGCAACCAACCTTCCCCGCGCATTGAAAATCATGCAATCCTTTACCCCATCTGGTAATCGGTCAAAGACAATCCCGCCGGGCCAGGTGCCCGTCTCAATATTTCCGTCTGTCGGTTTAAAGGGATTAGGGTAAGTACGTACAGACTTTAAATCACTGTATAATATGTTGTTCAAAGACCGGCCTGAATAAAATTTCAATTCTCCCCCGCACGGAATAGTCACGGAGATTCTCTCAGCAATACTGTCTAGCCTACCATTGAAATCTCCGGAGTACCTCGAATCTTCACCGTTCCAACTGTAAATCCCCATTGCATTGCTCTTTGAATTCTTATACCCTAAAAAGTCATTCCCCACTTTATCCAGATTCTCCATCTTGCTAAGATTGTACCACGATACAAGCATGGTCTTAATATCAGGTGATATCCCTCCATATACCGCTAAATTATCTGGATTCCCGGTATAGGTCGCGGTGATGGCATCTTCTCCTTTCTTCAGGCTTATTCGTTTTGTCCAGCCGTCAGGATTCCTGAACTCAAGCTCCGCTATATCTCCGGGACCGGGATTGATTACGGTAACTGAATACTCTCTATTATCAAAATTATCACAGAAAATTCCGGGATGGCCGCCTGGATCAAAATCTCCTTCTCCGCCCCAGTTGGACATGGAATTACCTACTATAACTTCCCCCATTTTATTAAATACCCACATTGCCCGGCCACCCTTCCTGTCAAATATCGCACAAACCTGGTCATTGTAAAGAGCCCATTCATTCCACCCGTCTCCGTCAAAATCATCCACCTTTACCGATGAATTGGAAGGAAGGTTGTCAAGCCATGATGCGCCAAATGCAAAACATCCCGCATATCTCGTATGGTTCGAGAGATTTTTCTGCCAATAGGCAATCTCATCACCCGTCCCAAGATGCCAGGCCGTCTCATATAACATCCCCAGCAAGGTGATCCATCCAACCTGATTTATTGAATTCCCAAAAA
>JAQVHJ010000236.1 GCA_028696285.1 bacterium | reverse complement strand
GATAAACTCTACCAGCCACGATGGTCAGAAGACGGAAGTGAAATAGTCTTTGTTGACAGATGGCCGGGAGACGGGGCAACAGTCAGAGAATGCGATATCTACCTGGTTGAAAATGTCCAGAATATTATCCAAACAAAAATACCTGTTTCAAACTGGATGAATACAGTTCTGATCTCGCAGTATGCAAATCCTGACTGGTCTCCGAGTTTCTCAATGGACGGAACAGCCATTTCATTCCTGTCTGATTATAATTTTGAATTCAATAATGTTGATTTCTGGACCAATCCCGATACCGCAATATCCCTTGCGGATTTTGATGCGTACACGAGGGATTCCCAGGGCATTAACCCTGCTGTTGCAATTGAAGAACGGAATTTCAACGAAGGATTCATGAGATGGGCTCCCGCAGGCGGGGATAAGTTCATTCTTGTTGACAGGTACTTCGATACGAACAAGACATATCACCTCACGTCATTCTGCGACTCGTCTATCGGCGGATTCACGGTAAGGAGATTTGACCCTAAATCACCGATATATACATTATTTGACAGGTCAAAAACATCCGTTACGGTTCCTGTCTCTTTATTCTCGAAATATTCCGGGGACTTAATGATTTCTGTTCCGGAATATATTCCCGGACTTCAAAAATCGAAATTCAGTCATGTCGGCGGGTTCAGAGAATTCTCCATTGCAGGCCAGATTCCAAAGACCGGCGGTGAAGAGATGACCGTGTCAATCCATTACACCCAGGCAGAAATAAGAGGAGTTAAGGAAAATGAATTGATCATCTGCAGATGGAACCCGAGAAAAGGAACCTGGATAAAACTTGAGACAGAAGTGATCAAGGACGGTGACGGAAAACCCGGGAATAATGATAAGGACGGAGGATTTGTAACTGTGAAAACCGATGAGCTGGGAATATTCGGAATATTTACCGATAAAGAGAAGATAAGGAAAGCCGTTTATGACAACCTTGATATGGTCCGGATCTTCCCTAATCCTTATAAAGCAGAACTTGATACCCTTAAGCTCGGTATTTTAATAGACAAACTTCCGGATAATATTGATACCGTTAATGTATATACCATATCCGGTGATCTGGTTGCGGCGCTTGAAGATGGCGGAATAGAATATTACAAGCAGTCAGAAGTCCCGCTCGCAATCAGTACATCAGTTCCTGTTCTCGGCGGCGTCATTCAATGGAAGGGAATCAACAGCTCTGAAAAACGCATTGCAAGCGGTATATACTTGATCACGATTAAAACCGAAGCAGGCAAGGAAAAAATACTCAAAGCCGCAGTGATATTTTAATTGTTAATAATGAAAAAGAAGGTGGTCGCATGAAAAAATTTTCTTTCTTTCTTTTCCTGGCAGGTGTTCTGATACTCTCTTCCTGTGTTAAACCGGATGTATTTGAACCGGTAGTTGGACATGGATTGTCAGTAAAGATTAGTGAAACCTGGGGTACTTCCGGAACAGGGGAGAATCAATTCGATGAACCGGAAGACCTGGATGTTGATAGTAATGGAAATATCTATGTTTCTGATTGGGGTAACGGACGGATACAGAAACTTAGCCCTGACGGAACATTTATCAAATATATTGGCGGGCCGGGGACCGGGGAAGCGCTGTTCGGAGAAGTCGGGGGAATCTGTGTTGATCATAATGATAATGTTTATATCTGCGATTATGGAGATGATGAAATTGAAAAATTCTCAAGTAATGGAACCTTCCTTTTAAGATTCGGAAGCAATGGAACCGGTGACGGAAATTTTGATGGTCCCCATGATGTTGCGGTAGATAGTAAAGGAAATATTTATGTTTGTGATGACGGAAATAATCGGATCCAGAAATTTGATAAAAACGGGAATTTTCTCAGAAAATGGGGTGAGACCGGTACGCTCGAAGAACAAACTGAAAGTCCCTCTTCAATTGCAATTGATAAATATGACAGGATTTTTGTTTCAGATGATGACGATGACTTAATTCAGGTTTATGATTCCAATGGTAAATTCCTCTATGCATGGGGAGGAACCGGACTGTACAAGGACGGAAAATTCGGTGATCCATACCATATTTACTGCGATGATGCAGGTTATATTTATGTCATAGATGATGACAGAGATGATATCCAGAAATTCACTCCGGAAGGAAAACATATCGCAACCATTGGAACAGATGATTTTGCTAAACTTGCGGATGGTTCTTTAGGCGGAATCGCGGTATTTGGTGAATATATTTATATAACAAAATGGAGCGCACCTATTATAATTAAATTCAAACAGCAATAGATGTGGTAAATGTAGAGTGGAGCGCGGATAGAAATCGTTATTGGTGATTCGTGATGCGGAAGAAAAAAACAGAAGACGTGATAAACTCTTCGCGTCACTATAATTTTAAGCAACAAATACTCTAAACATAATTATCAACAGCAAATTAAAGTTCACTCTGCTCCATTTAATTTTACACTGCTTGACTTCGTCAAGACATTGCAAAGACAAATATATTACATAACTTTGTTGTTATCATTACATTAAAGAAGGTTGGAATTCCCGTATTTATTTGAGCTTCGCAATATTGTTTTTTCATTCTCTACCCCGGTCTAAAGACCGGGGTTACTTACCATCAACGCCTAAAGGAATATTATACGTTAAACGTTTTTTGGAATACAGAAGAATATTTCACCTCAGAGGCCGCCGAGGACGCAGAAAAGATTAAATATTTAAATGTAATTTATCAACTACTGAACACCATGCGCCACAAGGATGCATGACTCTGCACCGAACACGCTGTTTTGTTGATATTTGGTGCTTTCAATATACTGAACCAGAAAGCATTTGCTACTTATGAAGCAATTGAATGTGTTTTTAACAGGGACTTTTACGAGACTTTTAAGAGACAAAAAAATATTAAGAAATCTTAACAGGAAATTGATGAGATAAATTGAAAATTTTAGATTGATGATGCACTCATGCACAACAAGTATGCATGGCAACGCATGTATGATACACCACATAGGGTGTATCACTTTGGGGTGCACCACTTCGAAATTAAAATTGCTGTGAGCATAGCTTTGTATTTTTCATATTCATTCCACCCTCCACTTACCACTAACATAGCAGTCCCGATGGAGATTCAACGGAATCGGGGAAGGACATGAAGGGTATAATCGTGATTCGTGAACCGAAAGAAAAATATTTTTTAACCGCAGAGGACGCGGAGTTCGCAGAGAATTTATTTAACCGCGGACCACGCGGACCACGCTGTTTTGTTGATATTTGGTGCTTTAAATATACTGAACCAATAAGCGAATGATACGATACAATCATATGTATGTAATCTAACCATGAAGGACATGAAGGTATAATTTGTGAACCGTGATTCGTGAACCGTGAACCGAAAGAAAAATACTTTTCACCACGGAGAACACGGAGGTCACGGAGGGAATAATAGAAGATTGAAAATTTTAGATTTGAGATTGAAAATTGGGAATTGGGAATATAGCATTATAAATAATGTTGCATATGTTTAGAGCTATTGGTACTTATGAATCAATTGAATGTGTTTTTAATAGGGACTTTTACGAGACTTGTAAGAGAAAAAGGAAAGACAAAGATAAATAAACAGGGAACTTAATGGAACGGATGGGAAAATATCAATTACTTATAAACAGATCAGCATAACATTTGTTATGCTTTATTAATGGATAATAGATATCAAAAATAAGAGATAGCTAAGTTAAATAGCAATTTATTTGATTAAGATATTTTATACTGATGGAATAATCGATTTTTTATCAACAACATTATCTTTCATTTTTGAATATCTTTATTCATTAATTATTGAATGCAAAGCATTCAACCTGTTTATAAATAGTTGTTTTAAATCTTGCAGTGTATTTGCGTAGCAAATCCGTGTTAAATCATGCGAATGAAATGAGTACTATTTTCCGTTGCTAATAGAACGCATACAATTGATCTATAAGTATCAATCGCTTCTTGGTTCCAAGTAGCTCTATAAATTACTACAATACAGCGGCGTGTTCGGTATTTGAAAACACATCTGATATCTTGTTAAGTAGTAAATGTGCAGAACATCTGCACTTTGTTTTACAATACTATATTACCAATTTTCAATTTAATATTTTCAATTGAAAATATTCCCTCCGTGTTCTCCATGTCTCCGTGGTGAAAAATTACATTCTCTTTCTTTTCAAGTAACGTAAGGTTTTTGGTTCAGTATATCTTCATAATCTTAAAGTAGATAAGTAAGTTTCTCTTTTTATTCCCGTTTAATCCCTGTGAAAAAATATTTTTGCACTCATTTTCATGTTAAACATCGATTGTTATAAACATCTGCAACATTCTTCTTAATGCTATATTCCCAATTTTCAATCTAAAATCTTCAATTTTCAATACAAAGCTCTCTGGTTCAGAATATCATTTTAACTTAATATCAACTAAGTAAAATTTTCATCCTTCTGCGCTTCTGTGGTTAAATAAATCTTCTCTGCGCCCTCTGCGGTGAAAGATCACGTTCAATCGCTGTCTAAGTACAAATCTCTCTTTGGCTCAGTATATTGCTTTAAATTTAAATCAAATAAGTAAAATTTTCATCCTTCTGCGCTTCTGTGGTTAAATAAATCTTCTCTGCGCCCTCTGCGGTGAAAGATCACGTTCAATCGCTGTCTAAGTACAAATCTCTCTTTGGCTCAGTATATTGCTTTA